>CAYSBE010000015.1:0-30416 GCA_964429245.1 uncultured Bifidobacteriaceae bacterium
AAATTGATCAGCCACAACCAATTCTTTGCTACCAGGGGTATATTTATAGAAACCTTCACCCGATTTTACACCTAGGTTTCCTGAAGTAACCATGTTTACCAATAAAGGACAAGGTGCATATTTTGGGTTTCCAAAGCCTTCGTGCAATACATTCATGATAGCCAGACAGACATCTAGGCCAATAAAATCAGCCAATTGAAGCGGACCCATCGGATGGGCCATACCCAATTTCATTACGGTATCTATTTCCACAACATCGCCAACACCTTCGTGCAAGGATATAATAGCTTCGTTAATCATTGGCATTAGTATCCGATTGGCAATAAATCCAGGATAATCATTTGATTCTGCAGGAACTTTTCCAATAGCTTTCGATAGCTCAATAATTTTTTTTGTGATGTTTTTATCGGTTTTGTAGCCATTTATCACTTCTACCAATTTCATCACAGGCACAGGGTTCATAAAATGCATGCCAATTACCTTATCAGGGCGCTTGGTAACTGAGCCTATTTTGGTAATTGATATAGAAGAGGTATTTGAAGCCAAAATACAATTTTCTGGAGCTATTTGATCCAATTGACGGAAAATATCCAACTTAATGGCCATGTTCTCCGTAGCTGCTTCTACCACAAGATCTGCTTTTGAAGCACCTTCTTCCAATTTTGTAAAGATATTGATATTGGCAATCGTTGTTGATTTTTCAGCCTCAGTGATGGTACCTTTAGTTACTTGTCTGTCGAGGTTTTTAGCAATTGTATCTAAGGCTTTTTTTAAAGCTGCCTCATTGATGTCAACCAATGAAACTTGGTAGCCATTTTGTGCAAATACGTGGGCTATTCCATTGCCCATGGTTCCTGAACCGATTACGGTGATGTTCTTCATTTTTATGATTTTGTTTGTTTGATTTATGTGGCACAAATGTAAAAAAGCATTGTAAGTATGAAAGTTTTATGAAAAAAACTTTTGAACCACTACATTTGATTACTTTATATGAACTTCAAAATTACTGCATTAATATTCATTCTAATATTAACAAATGCATTTACCGGATATGCACAATGTCCAACTATTTTATCTGCCCAGCAAGAACAATGGCTAACCCAGGCTCTTAAGCGAATAGATGAAGGCTATCGATACAAAACAGGGTCAACAAAGTATATACCTGTAAAAATTCACTTGGTTGGAAACAATGAGGGCAAGGGGTATATGCGGGTTGATTGGGCATTAGAAAATTTATGCAAACTAAACCGCGATTTTGCTCCCGTAGGAATGTATTTTTATTTGGCAGCAGAAATAAACTATATCAACAACAACGAATTATTTCAGGGATTACCAGAAGGTGTGTATGATGAAGCCAGAACAGAAAAGGAAGAGGGAATGCTCAATATATTTTATACGGGAAGTGCACCGGGTTGGTGTGGGGTTTACTATCCTTTTCCCGATGTAGTT
The DNA here is from genome assembly GCA_964429245.1 of uncultured Bifidobacteriaceae bacterium. Classification (GTDB taxonomy): domain Bacteria; phylum Bacteroidota; class Bacteroidia; order UKL13-3; family UKL13-3; genus CAYSBE01. Next base: position 1,450 of record CAYSBE010000015.1, read on the forward strand.
TTACTGCAAATAGCATGTGCACAGCCAGGTAACACAACACTCACCCATGAAGTGGGTCATTTCTTTGGGTTGCCACATACCTTTAGTGGTTGGGAAAATGGGCGCACACCACCGGCAAGCCAGCAGGAACGTGTAGATGGCACAAACTGTAGAAATACAGCTGACCGATTTTGTGATACAAAGCCCGACTACGTAAGTTTTCGTTGGGGTTGTAATTTCCCTGATTCATTAACTGATCCTACGGGTGCCAAATTTAAACCCGATCCTACATTTTATATGAACTATGCAGGCGATAATTGTCATAGCCGATTCAGTAACGAACAAATACTAGCAATGAATGACAATGCTGAATTTAACCGAGGATGGAATTTTCCGGCTGTTGATACCTTGATATCAAATACAACAAACCTTTTGTATCCGGCTGAAGGTGATAGTACCATAAATCCCGAAACGGTAGATTTAAAATGGCAAAAAATGAATGGCGCAATTGGTTATTTAGTTCAAGTGGCTAGAGTTGCTTTTTGGGAAGTGCTTAATGTGAATCAAATTGTGTGGGGTGACACCATTACGCAAGTAAAATTGTTTGATGAATGGCCTTTTTCATGGCGAGTAAGGGCCATTTACCCAGGAAATGTTTGTGCTCCGTTTTCTCAAATTGGAAATTTTTATACCAAACCTTTACCTGTTGGCTTAAGCAGAACAAATAACTTGAAAGAATTGGTTAAAATCTATCCTAACCCTGTTGGCAATACGTCAATCCTTGCTATTGATTTGCCATCAGCAGGAATTGTAACAATTTACAAAGCAGATGGACGATTGGTTTTAACGGAAAAGACAGCTTTGTCTCATTTTACGTATTCAAATTTTGAACGTGGGGTTTATTTTGTTCATATTCAAATTGAGGACCAAACATTAGTAGAGCGGGTGATATGGTAAGAGGCTTTTTATACATTGGCTTGCTTACATTTTTGGGATGCAAAGTAGGAGATGATGCTGTTGCAGAAGAACAAACTACCGGTCAATTATCCATTTCCATATCTCACACTTTTGATGGATTGCCATTGGTGCGCGATAGTTTTTATGCCGAACCCAATAATGGAAAAGTAAGTGTTACAAATGCCTTATTTTATCTATCAAATTTCAAACTAATTACCGCAGATGGAGAAGAAATTAATTTGCCCGAAACGTACTTTCTGGTAGATGAAGCCGACCCGAAATCAAAAATGATTACCATTAAACAAATTCCACCCGGAAACTACAAAGGCATTAAATTTTTGGCAGGTATAGATTCTGCACGTAATGTTAGTGGTATTCAAACTGGCGCATTGGATCCGTCATTAGGTATGTTTTGGACTTGGAAATCGGGATATATACAATCAAAACTTGAGGGGTTATTTATAGACGCTGACGGGCAAGCTGAATATATACATCATTTGGGTGGCTTTTCAGGAGAAAATAACACCGTTCAATCAATTGAATTAGACTTTACAGCTATATCGCTTAATGCAGGTCAAAAATTGAATGTAGCCATCCAACGAGATATCGCTGAGTGGTTTAAAACACCTTTCGCTTTGTCACTTAGGACTTATAAGGTAATTATTGATGAAGGACAACAAGCACGAAACATATCTGTAAATGCCATTGATATGTTTAGTGTTCAATCAGCAATTGTTACTCAATAATCACTTTTTGAGTGGCTGAATATTCATTCATCATAATGCGGATCACGTAGGTTCCCTTCTTTAAGTCTTTACAAGTAAACACAGGTTCTCTACCATTAATGTGAATAGAACAATATTCTTTCCCTTTCATGTCATACACAACCATTTGGGCATTATTTAAATAAGTATTTGATTGGATTGAAAATACCCCATTTGAAGGATTTGGATAGACCTTGAATTCAAATATTTTTTTGTTTAAAGATTGCTTTTCACTCAAGCCCACAACCGAGGCATCTCTAATTCCAAACGTATATTCCCCCGCATTTAACTTATTCACCCAAAAGCGGCCTGTTTTATCTGTTTTTGAAGGGCCCGGCTGAAACGTATGGTCTGTGTGTATTTGCCATTGGCCTCCAAATGGACGATACAGCAAAACGATGCTGTCTTCGGTTGTATTACTTGTTAGCAAATCAGTATCTAAAAATGCTGAGCTTGACCCATTGTAATTAAAAAATGCCCATGATTCTATATTATCACTAACTTGTCCTTGTATTCTCCAAAATCTTTCGCTACTCATCCTAATGCCCTGACTATTCAAATCAAATGGTTGAACAGGAGGCGTCCAATAGTGTTCTACAAATAAGGTTACAGGTGCATTTACGTTTTGAACGTTTAATGATAGCAAGGGTGAACTTAAGGTTTTAGTGCCAGTACTATTTATTAAAATCTTTTCTAAGTTTTGTCCAAATACGATTCCTGAAGAGGAATTTGCGCTATATGCTAAATATCCTGGATCTGTTGATGAAAATGTATATTCAATTCTTGCTTCGCCATTCGCTATATCTGCTTGGTAACTAATAATACTATCGTCAGTATGCAACTCTAATACAATCGGCAATGAATGATGCTTACCCGATTTGTAACGGCTGTTTTCCCTAATTTTAAAAATATGGGAGGTTGAGCCAACATTGTTGTAAGTAGAATCTAAAGAAACATATGCCCCAACATTACCGGGTTCATATACCCAAAAATTAAAAAATTCAGTCAAGCTGCGGTTGGTAAGTTGTTGGAAATGGTTTTTAAGTGTATCACTATTTGCATGGGAATATTGATATTTTACTAAATACGACTTACAAGCTGCAAAGAACGAGCTATCACCCATATATTGACGTAGATTATGAACAACCAAAGCTCCTTTTTGGTAAACGTGTGTACCATAAGTTTTGTCTAGCGGTATACCTGAAACCGGTAGCCAATTTCCGTCATTTTTTGGTGCATTAAGATTCACCAAAGTGTTTTTCGAATGGATATCCTGATAATAAGCATCTTTCCCATAGGCACATTCCAAAAACAATGCTTCGCAATAGCTGGCCCAACCTTCGTTTAGCCACATGTCCTTTGCACTACTGCAGGTAACTAGATTACCAAACCAATTGTGAGCCAATTCATGTGCCATCAATGTTTCATTTGCAGAGGAACCATCAATGGCATAAATCGGGTAAGCAATATTTGCGGCATGTTCCATAGCTCCGGCATTAAATGGAACTGCTGCATATCCCACACGATCAAATAGATAAGGTCCGAATTTACTTTCAAAGCATTGAAGAGCAGTATTCAGTTTTTCAAAAGATAGCTTAAGCCTAGCCGTATCACCCGGAATGGCTGCCAACCATACAGGATAAGATGATTGAGAGCCTTGATACGTGTATTTCACAAAACTGTATTTGCCTACCGCAACTGAAGCCAGGTAAGTAGGTATGGTTTGGTGTAATTTCCAATGCCAAATTACACTATCACCTTGGTTTGTTTGAGATTGAAGTATGCCACCACATGCTGCAGTGAATCCGCTATCGGTAGTTATTCGAAACTCATATGTAGCTCGGTCTGTAAAATTATCTACACATGGAAACCAACAACGACCAAACGTAGGAGGATTAGAACCCATACCTACACCCATATTGTATGCATAGTTTCCGCTGAAGAAAAATCCACCCCAACGGCTATCAGTTATTGGTTGTCCAACATAGGAAATTTCAATAATTGCCGTATCATCTGTTGTCAGAGACTGAGCAAGGTTGATAGAAACATTGCTTTGTAGATGAGTAAAACTACATGAAATTGTGTTTTGCCTTACAGCCAATACTTGCAATCCAATCAAATCAAACCGCACTTGATTCAAATTATTTTTTTTAGCTAAAATGGTAATGGTAGTCGTACCACCAATTTGCTTTGCTTGAAGATTGCGTATACCTAGCTTAATATCATAGTGGAGCACATCAAATGAATCGCTACGCAAATCAGTTTGGGCGCCACTGTTGAGCGAAATAATAACCAAGAAAATAAAGGGTAGATTTTTCCAAATTTTATACATAGGTCAAATGTAAATATTATCCACAAAAGACAATGCTATTTGTGGGTATTTTAAGCTGTTTTTTCGTGTGTTAAGCTATTGTTACACCTATCTTGCAATGCTACCTTACAAAAAGAATTTTAACGACAGAAAACATATATGGCAGAAGACAGAATCATCAAAATTAACATTGAAGATGAAATGAAAACGGCCTACATCGATTATTCGATGTCGGTAATTGTATCAAGGGCACTCCCTGATGTGCGTGACGGACTAAAGCCTGTTCACCGAAGGGTTTTATACGGGATGACTGAATTAGGTCTGGCCTCCAATAGGCCTTACAAAAAATCAGCACGTATCGTAGGGGAAGTTTTAGGTAAATATCACCCTCATGGCGACAGTTCGGTTTATGACACAATGGTACGTATGGCTCAAGATTGGAGCATGCGTTACCCATTGGTTGATGGACAAGGAAACTTTGGTTCAGTTGACGGGGATCCACCGGCTGCTATGCGTTACACCGAAGCAAGACTTCGTAAAATAGCTGAAGAACTTATCGTTGATATCGAAAAAAATACAGTTGACTTCAGGTCGAACTTTGACGACTCTTTGCAAGAACCAACCGTAATGCCTGCAAAGATTCCCAACTTATTGGTAAATGGTGCATCAGGTATTGCTGTGGGTATGGCAACCAATATGGCGCCACATAACCTTAGGGATGTGATTGATGCGATTGTAACTTATATCGATAATAGAGAAGTTGAGATTGGAGATTTAATCAAGATAGTTAAAGCTCCGGATTTTCCTACAGGTGGAATTATTTACGGATATTCAGGTGTAAAAGAAGCACTGGAAACTGGACGTGGTCGAGTGGTCATGAGGGCAAAGGCAAATTTTGAGCAAAGCAAAACTGGTAAAGAACAAATTATAGTAACAGAAATTCCTTACCAAGTAAATAAGGCCCATTTAATTGAACGTACAGCTGAGCTTATCAACGAGAAAGTAATTGATGGCATCAGTGATATTCGCGATGAGTCCGATAGAGACGGTATGCGTATTGTGTATGACCTGAAACGTGATGCAGTGCCAAATGTGGTACTCAACATGCTTTACAAATACACATCTTTACAAACTTCTTTTGGTGTAAACAATGTGGCATTGGTTAAAGGCAGACCTGAAACATTAAATTTAAAAGATCTTATTCGTCATTTTGTAGACCACCGACATGAAGTAATAGTTCGTAGAACCAAGTATGAATTAGAGGAGGCACAAAAACGTGCCCATATATTGGAAGGTTTACTTATAGCACTTGACAACTTAGATGCGGTAATCAAAATCATTCGTGAGGCTGAATCACCTGATACGGCTCGCACGCAATTGATGGAGAACTTCAAGCTATCAGAGATACAGTCAAAAGCTATTTTAGATATGCGTCTACGTGCCCTTACCGGCCTTGAGCGCGATAAGATTAAAGATGAGTATGCTGAATTAATGAAGCTCATCAATTACCTAAACAGCATTTTAGCTGATGAAACATTGAGAATGAAAATCATCAAAGATGAGTTGGCAGAAATGAGGGAAAAGTATGGTGACGATCGTAGAACCGAAATTGTTTACTCTGGCGAAGAAATGAGTATGGAAGACCTTATTCCGGATGATGAAGTGGTTATTACTATTTCACATTTGGGATATGTGAAACGTACCTTATTAAATGAGTACCGCACACAAAATAGAGGAGGACGCGGATCGAGAGGTGTTGCCAAACGAGATGAGGATTTTGTTGAACATATTTTGATGGCCACCAACCACAATTATCTCATGTTCTTTACAAATCAAGGTAAATGCTTTTGGCTTAAAGTGTGGGAAATTCCTGAAGGAGAAAAGAATTCTAAAGGTAGAGCCATACAAAATCTGATAAACATTACACCTGACGATAAGGTAATGGCTTATCTGAATGTAAAAAACCTTTCTGATGAGGAATATTTGAACAACAATTTTGTAGTGATGTGTACCGAACAAGGTACAATTAAGAAAACAACCCTTGAGGCATATTCTAGACCACGCGCTAATGGTGTAAATGCCATCAATGTTCGAGAAGGAGATATGCTTGTTGAAGCACGTTTAACCAACGGAACTTGCGAAATGATTATTGCTAGTAAAGAAGGTAAAGCCATTCGTTTCAACGAAAGTACCGTGAGGGCTATGGGAAGAACAGCAACTGGTGTGAGGGCAATTCGATTGGCAGAAGGCGACATTGTATTGGGAATGATTGCCATCGAAGATGCAAAAACAACCAACGTGTTAGTGGTATCAGAAAATGGATTAGGCAAACGCAGCGATGTGGAAGACTACCGAATCACCAACCGAGGTGGCAAGGGAGTAATGGCAATGAATGTTACTGAAAAAACAGGAAAACTTGTGGCCATAAAAGAAGTAGATGATAGCAACGACATCATGATTATGACTAAAAAAGGCATTACCATCAGAATGGCGGTTGCTGATTTGAGGGTACTGGGAAGGGTAACGCAAGGCGTTAGACTTATCAACCTTGATGATAAAGACGAGATTGCTTCGATAGCCAAGATTGTGAATATCGAGGAGCCGGAATCAGAAGCAATTATAGATGGAGATATAAGTGATTTGCCGGGTAGTGCTGAAGGAATTGAGCCTACCGAAACCCAATCGGATACGCCTCCAACTGAATAAAATGACAAACCAAACGAAGCCTTCGAAAGCTTTGTTATATAGCCATCTCGCAAGGGGTGGCTATTTTTTTTTGAAAATTGTTATTCAATTAGTTTGGCTATTCTAGTTTGAAAGCGATTGGTAAGGTAACCCTTACTGAAACAGTCTTTCCATTTTGTACCCCTGCAATCCACACAGGCATTTGGCTGATAACCCGCAAAGCTTCTTCATCGCAACCCAAACCCAATGATTTCACAATCTCTGCATTTCGGACCTTACCTGTAGCATCTACTATAAATGTTACGACCACTTTACCTTCTTTGCCCATATCGCGAGCAAGGGTAGGATACATGATATTTTGACTTAAGTAATCACTAAGCTTTTTTGCACCTCCATTAAATTCAGGCATTTTCTCTACAAACTCAGGTATTACATTTGGGCCTGGTTCGGGAATAACAACTGTCATGCCTGTACCAATTTCGCTCCCCAAACCTGTTCCTAAACTTGTTGAAAGGTTCCCTAAACCTGATGTACCCGTACCAGATGAAACTACAGGTTCAATTGGTAAGGTTGTAGGTTCAGGATCTCGGGTAATGCGAAAAGTTGTACTGTTATTTGATGAAGAGGCACCGCCACTCGAAGTTTTTTCAATAACTGGAATTTCAATTTCAATTGAATTTTGAAGCAGGGAATACGCCACCTGATCGACAAGAGGCTGGGTATTTATACTAACTTTTTTTGTAGGAAATAATAACGGAGAAAACAGCAGCAGAAAACCACCCATGGCAATTGCCATTGAGCGCACCAAGTGACTGGGGTAGGATTTGCGCAAAGCATATGCGCCATAAAGTTTGTTGCGATTGGCAAATACCAGTTCATCCAAACTGCCTTTGCCGATGTGTACGGTTGACATAAAGTTGAGTGTTTGAATGATTAACAGCTATTACGTATGTAATTGTATGTCTTAAATAATTGATGACATTAATCTGACTCAAAATCCAATTTAAGTTGAAAGGTTTGTTGTGGTGTGCTCTTGGTTTCAGGGTCAATATTTAAGTTGCTTATACTAATTCCCAATAGCCTTATAGGCTTGTCGCCCAATCGCTGCTGATTGAGCAATTCGCAACAAATTTGATAAAGCTCATCCTGTTTCCATACAAAATGAAAAAACGTTTTGCTTCGGGTTTGTTGGGTAAAATCTGCAAACTTTATTTTAAGGGTAACCGTTCGTCCTCCACATTTCTTATTTTCACAACGCCCGGATACATCTTCAGCTATATTGGATAACTTTTGGTGCAACAAATTTTCATCGGTTATATCCTCATCAAATGTTTCTTCCGCACCAATTGATTTGCGAATACGGATATGCTCAACAGGCCGATCATCTTGCGCCCTGGCAATGCGGTAATAATAGGCCCCTGATTTTTCACCGAAAAGCTGCACCAATTCTTCATATGTCAGTCTCTTTAAGTCGTTTCCGGTGTGCAGTCCCATACCTTTCATGCGCAAGGCTGTTACTTTGCCTATGCCATAAAATTTTTCGATAGGTAATTTTTCTACAAATGCTTCGGCTTTAGCAGGCGTAATCACAGTTAGTCCATTTGGTTTTTGCCATCCCGATGCCACTTTTGCCAAAAACTTATTGAACGAAACACCGGCAGAAGCGGTTAGTCCGGTTTTATCATGTATGGCTGTTTTAATTTGTTTGGCAATATCCGTAGCTATCGCAATGCCTTGTTTGTTTTCAGTTACATCCAAATAGGCTTCATCCAACGAAAGCGGTTCAATTAAATCGGTGTAATGTTGAAAGACCTGATGAATTTGTTGTGACGCTTCTTTGTATGCTTCAAATCGATGGTGTACAAATATCAATTCGGGGCAAAGTGCTTTGGCTTTGTAGCCTGGCATAGCGGAACGCACGCCAAATTTTCTCGCTTCATAACTTGCTGCTGAAACAACCCCTCTGCGACCACTGCCGCCAACAGCTACAGGCTTGCCACGCAACTCAGGAAAATCGCGTTGTTCTACCGATGCAAAAAATGCATCCATATCTATATGTATAATTTTTCGCGAACTCAACTCCGGCAAATTACCTGATTATTTTTCAGATGCCGTAGGATTAATAATGAAATAGAAAATGAATCCGCCTAATGCATATGCCAATACATCAAACCGGTCTACATAATATGATGTTGAATATTTTGGAATCACCAATTCAAAGGCTACACTAAAAAATAACCATGTAACAATTACACTCCAAATAGAGTAGGTGAATGCCTGATCTTTCACAATATAAAATCGCTGTATCAGCAATGAAACGCCCATTGCAATGGGAATAATCAACACATCATCTAAGTAGGAGGATAGCAATACAATATTGAACACTTCCTGCGTGAATTGGTGAACAATGGCTACAATAGTCAATATAATCAAAAAGAGATAACGTACATTCATGAAACTCATCCGGGTAATATGAGTAAGATAAAAGTAATCAATGCAACTACCAACGTAAGGATAAATTGGCCTGACCTGATAAATAGCTGAAACAAGAAAATGAGTTTGTTTTTATCTGCGCCCTTTAGGTTTATCCACTCCATAAATCCCGGCAGTTTCTGAAGCTTTTGATCCAGTTCCCAACGCTCGTTCCTGAACTTTTGGTCTAGTATTTCGCCACAATGGCCGCAAAAAGCTTTGTCACCATCAGTCCATCTTTCACAATGTTCACATTTCTGAATGGACGATTGCATATCAGCCAAAAATATCGCCCAATACTTTTTCTCGATATTCAAAAATGGCTGCAACACGTTTGCCAACATACAATTTGTCAATTATTGGCTCAAAAATCCAACCCGGTGATAGGTATTCTACCCGGTCGGTCATTTCTGTTGTGCCATTTCCCAAATCTTTGAAAGAGTGGGTGTGGTGCCACTTTACATATGGCCCTTTAAGTTGCTGATCTACAAATTGGAATGGAGGATTCCATTCACATATTTCGGTTTTCCATTTAAAAGGAATGCCGTTTAATTTTATTTTATAATCAATAAGTGCTCCTGGTTTCATGATAATCGGAAGCGGGGAAAGAATTTTAAATTCCAATTCGGGTGGTGTAAGTTTGTTTAGGTTTTCGGCATTACTAAAAAAATCAAATACCGTTTCAAGTGGCTTATTGATGATAGTGGTTTTAATAAGAATATGATTTTTCATACCATATATGACACTAGCAGTTACAAATTGTTTTAAAATATTGAATTGGCGTTTATTTTGCGGAGCAAATGAAGCTATCACCAGAAGAAATTGAACATCTAAAACTACAGGTTTTGCTGCATACCCGTAGTGAAGATGTGGTAGTGCTGCTTGATAGCAACCAAATAAAAGCCGCAGCAGGTTTATCTACTTATGAATTTCTGGCTGCATGGGGCATTTCCAAAAGCTTATCAATAAATCAGGCAAATGTGTTTTCAAGCCTGCAATCATTTGTTGATGATACAGCAGGAGCGTGGCGATTCGGTTATTTTACCTATGATTTAAAAAACCAAATTGAAAAACTACAATCAACAAACAGGGATGAACTCCATTGGCCTGAACTGTTTTTTTTCGTGCCACAATACTGCATCGCAATTAAAAATGATGGAACGGTTGAACACGGGGAGCAAATCGTTTCCCATTTGCTGGGGCAAAAATTGGCATGGACAACCGATAATAAACAAGCCATTCACGTTCAAAGCAGAACCGAAAAATCGGTTTATGAAAACAATGTAAATGAAATCATTCAGCACATTATTGACGGAAATGTATATGAACTAAATTATTGCTTTGAGTTATTTGCTGACAAGGTAAAAATTGACCCACAGCGAACGTATCATCAACTTAAAATAAATTCGCCAACACCATTTGCAACTTTCTTAAAACTATATGATAATTTTTTGCTAAGCGCAAGTCCTGAAAGGTTTTTAACCAAGTGCGACAATCGCCTTTTTTCACAACCCATTAAAGGTACCATACGCAGAGGAGCAGATGCAAATGAAGATGCGGTCATGAAATCAATGCTTAAAAATTCAACCAAAGAACAAGCCGAAAATTTGATGATTGTGGACTTGGTAAGGAACGATTTGGCAAGATGTGCCCAAACAGGAACGGTGAAAGTTGAAGAATTATTTGGGCTATACTCATTCAAGCAGGTGCATCAATTGATTTCAACAGTTTCGGCAACATTGCAAACGGATATATCATTTACAGATATCATGAAACGAACTTTTCCTATGGGAAGCATGACGGGTGCCCCTAAAATAAAAGCAATGGAACTTATTGACCGCTACGAGCAAACCAAACGAGGATTGTACTCAGGCAGTGTTGGCTATATTTCGCCTACAGGTCAATTTGATTTTAATGTTGTCATCCGTTCAATGCAATATCATGCTAATGCCCAATACTTATCTATGATGGTGGGAAGCGCTATAACTTATGACAGCATTGCTTCGGAAGAATATGAAGAATGTTTGCTGAAAGCAAATGCGATGTTGGGCGTGTTTAATTCCCAAATCGCTCTTTAAATCCTGCTTCCAGCATATCGCGGTGCATGGGATGCGCAATTTTAATTAATTCTCTAGCCCGTTGCTCCATGTTGAGTCCATATAAATTAACCGCACCGTATTCGGTAACCACCCAATGAATATGACCTCGTGTAGTAACCACACCAGCACCTTTTTTCAGAAAAGGAACAATACGTGAAACGCCTTTGCCCGTTACGGATGGCAAAGCAATGATGGGTTTTCCTCCTTCAGAAAGGGAAGCACCTCTAATAAAATCTATTTGACCGCCAATGCCTGAATACTGCAAAGTACCAATTGAATCGGCACAAACCTGACCTGTAATATCCAATTCAATGGCACTGTTTATGCCAATCACTTTAGGATTTTGCCTGATGATTCCAACATCATTTACATAATCAATATCCAATGCTTTAACGATAGGGTTGTCATCAACAAAATCATACAATTTATTTGTGCCCAACAAAAAAGAAGTAACACAATAACCCGGAACTATTTTTTTGTGGCTGTTGTCTATCACTCCATTTTCAATCAATGGAACAACGCCATCCGAAAACATTTCGGTATGAATACCCAGGTGCTTATGATTGGTTAGGTTTCTTAATACCGCATCGGGAATGGTGCCAATTCCCATTTGCAAGGTTGATCCATCTTCAATCATTCCGGCTACAATTTCACCTATCTTATTGGTGATTTCATTATGTCCGTTAGCATAGCTTATTTGAGGCAATTGCTCATCAACCCAAACGGCCGCATCAAATTTTGTAAATGCAACAAAGGCATCGCCATGTACACGAGGCATTTTTGGGTTTACCTGTGCGATAACTTTTTTTGCACAATTCATGGCCGTGCGTGCTATATCTACAGATGTTCCCAAAGAACAATATCCGTGCTTGTCGGGTGGAGAAACATGAATAATGGCAACATCGATAGGTAAGTACCCATTTTTAAATAGTCCCGGAATTTCACTTAAAAATACGGGAAGATAATCACCTCTTGATGAGTTTACAGCTTCACGTGTACTTGATGAAACAAATAGGGAGTTGATATAAAAATGTCCTTCAAGGTCTGGTTGATTTAGGTCTACACCTTGCAGGGTTATGCTTACCAGTTCTACATTTTCGTAATTTGATTTGTGCTCAATTAGCTTATTGACAATATGAAGGGGAGTGGCTGCACTTCCATGCAAAAACACCCTATCGCCCGATTTTATAAGTTTGATTGCTTCTTCGGCTGATTGATACTGGTAGTTGGCCATTTACTTATTTTGATTGGGGGGAAGATAGGGAAAACCGTGTCAAAAAATTGATTCAAACTATCAACCTATAAGTAGCGTTCTAAACAATTATTATCGAAGTTAACAACTTTTAAATTATAGCCAAAAGTTATTCCAATTTGGAGTTACAATTCCCCATTTCTTGCTTAGCTCTCATGACCTTTTGGACATCGTGTTTTAAAAAAGCAAAGTACAGCTGCTTAGGTGCAGTATTTATTCTTGCGCAATTTCATCACTACATAAAAAGAAAGCCCGCAAAATGACTATTTCTCTTTTTTCTTTTTTGAAGTCTTTTTGATTTCAGGCAAAGTTTTAAGAATACTTTTTGCATTTAACTCTGTGACAACTTTTTTGCCTGTTTTGGCTTCCAGTTCCAGCCTCGCTACTTTAGCCACATTACCGCCTTGCTTGGCTACTTTCTTGCTTTCTTCAAAATTCCTCGGATTGGTTGCGGCTGATATATCTTTGGTAGATGCTTCGGCAAGCATATTTAAAATCAATTCGATATTGGACATATTATCACGCAGATTTTCCTTTTTTAAACCTTTAAGCACCTTATATTCTTTTGTGGTTTTTTCGCTCCAGGCTTTTGTAATGACATCGGTTAGCGTGGCAAATTGAATACCTTCTTTTAAGCCTCGTTTTTTCCATTCATCGGTGAGTTCTTTGCGTATTTCAATACTTTTCAGCCGTTGGTTTATCCAGTTTTCAGAATAACCTAACATCAAATATTGCTCTAAAGCTCTATCTATACTGATTTCAGGGTCTTGCATTTCGTCAAGTCGGTCGGAAGCCACTTGAGCTAGCCATTGTTTGAATGGCTCTGCTTTGGGTGATGGAATGGATTGTATTAAGCGAAAAAGCTCTTCAGTATCGGCTACATCTGTTTTGTAAAACTTTCCATCGGCTGATTGCATTTTCAGTTGACTACAATTTGTAGCCAACTCACTTCCCTCAGCTTTTAGCCTTGTTTTTAATACACTCCAGTACTTTCTTGGATTTGGACTATCGGTTAGGACACCTATTACATCCACTATGGATATATACCATTTCTCGTGCTCGGCATCCCAAACGGAACGCACCTGCTTTTCCTCAAATAGTTTGATGGCGGTTTCTTTAGTCATTAGGTTATTTACTTGTTTCGTCAATAATGGGGGATTCACCCTCCGTAAACCCATACAGCACGAATACCAATTGGTCTATTTGGTTTTCTGAGTCATTTGCTCGTTTTGAAGGATTATGTTTCTTGTGTTCCATTACTAGTTTTTTTCTGTTTCAGAAATTTTAGTCTCTTGAGAAACTAACGAAGGAAGAGGAAAGTGACAGTTTCAATTGTTTCAAAATCATTCACAATTATACTTGCTTTCAATCATAGAAAATAATAGATAAACATTAGATGTTTTAAGAATTAAGACAAAGTAATTATTTTGCCTACACCAAAAACAAAATATCCCGCAACTAGGCGGGATAATTATTGTTGGGTAGTCCCAGCAGGATTCGAACCTGCGACCTACGGTTTAGAAAACCGGTGCTCTATCCAGCTGAGCTATAGGACCATTTTTATATCTATTGCCACTCCAGATATGTAAAGCGGGTGCAAATTAAACGAATTTTAAAAAGTCAGGCAAATTTTATTGTTCGGTTACCATCATTATTTTCTTTGATATAAACCCTGTCAACCGCTTCATTTTCCAATAAGGACGCTATTCTTTCAGGCCATTCAATCAAACATAAATTACCCGAATAAAAATAATCTTCATAACCAATATCATACACCTCTTCAATGGATTGGATGCGGTAAAAATCAAAATGATAAATGATTTGACTGTTTTGAGTCTGGTATTCATTTACCAATGAAAAGGTAGGGCTTGATACTTCAGTGTCAACTCCCATTTTTTTGCAAATGGCTTTTATTAGCGTTGTTTTGCCTACGCCCATTTCACCATAAAAAGCAATCAGTTGGTGGCGTTTGTTGTGTAGCACAAAATCTGCCGCTATTGATATTTCTGATAAGGAATACTCCAAAGTATGAGGGTTAAAATAACATTCGATAGGTGTGGTGAATTTTTGTTGTTTTTGCTCCCAATGCTTCAAATAAGGAGTGCATCTTTGGGTTAAAATCGCCAATCCAAGCCAATTCGGACGCAAATATTTTGGGATGATTGCGCAAGGCATCATGAAATTTCATGATCATTCCAGTTTCCAGCCCAAGGTTTTGGTAAGCTGGAATCACCCCAAATACAATACCACGTACACGAGTGATGGCACCGAAATGCCTGTACCACAAAAATTTCAATTTATCGATAATGTCCATTTTACCCCGCATGTGTTTGAAAATCTGGTTCACATCAATGGTATTGATATAAAATCCTGCAGGTTCACCATTTGCATAAGCAAACCATATGATTTCTTCCATCATGATGGGTTTTAGTGATTTGAGTGTTTGGGTAACTCGCTCTAAGGTCATTTCTGTAAAATCTGGCCGATGCGACCATGCCTGGTTGTAAATGGAGACAAAATCTCTCGCAAAACGATCAACCTCTGAGGCTTTGTAATGCTCGAATTTATAGGCAGGATTATTTAATACCCTTGATGATATGCGTGCAAATCTCTCGTAGTTAAAATCATTTCGGTTAATTTCAGAGGTGTTTTGTTCATACAATTTTTGAAATCCGTATGTCTCAAATAATTTATGGTAGTAAGGTGGGTTATAGTTTTCAAGGTAGGAAGGATTTTTAAATCCACTAACCATGAGTCCCCAAAAGCGGTCTTTTTCGCCAAAGTTTACCGGCCCATCCATACCAATGATATCGTGTTTTTTGAGCCACTCTTTACATGTATCAAATAGCAAGAATGCAGCTTCCTTGTTATCAATACACTCAAAAAAACCCATGCCACCAATGCGTTGGCCTGATTGTTTAAAATATTTTTCGTTGTAAAAGGCGGCAACCCTGCCTATCAATTTATTACGCTCATCATAAAGAAGCCACCGGCAAGCATCACCCGATTTGAAATAAGGATTTGTTTTTCGATTAAACACATCACCGATGTCTTGCTCCAAATGACAAACCCAATTTGGATCGGATTTGTAAATTAGATGGGGGAGCTTCTTAAAAGCAGCTTCATTAGCAGCAGATTCAACGATTTGTAGCCTCATATGAAAGTTTCTGTGCAAGTATACAAAGTTTGATTTAATTTAAACAAGCGACAATAATCAGCAAAAAGGGTATTCGGCAACAAATTATTTTTGTTATGTTCGCATCCACTCTTAATTATATTTAAATATGCTGCAAATAGGAGATAAACTTCCCGGATTTAAATTGATGGGCTATGATGATAAAATGCATACCCAATATGATTTTGCCGATAAATATGCGTTGGTTATCGTATTTACATCAAATACATCACCTCAATCAATTGCTTATAGCCAAAGGTTAATTGATTTGTTTGAAAAGTATAATGAGGACAACCTTGGTATTATTGGTATTAACTCAAATGACTCTGCACAATCGGCAGATGATTCGATAGAGGGAATTAAAAAAGCCGCCCATCACTACAAATTGAATCAGATGAATTTTATTTACCTGAAGGATGAAACACAAGATATTGCACGAAAATTCGGTGCAACAACAAACCCCGAAGTATTTTTATTTAACTCGAAGCGGGAGTTGGTTTATAAAGGTGCAATAGATGATAACTGGGAGCATGAAGCAGGTGTAACTCAGGTGTATTTAGAAGATGCGATAGAAATGGCCTTAGATGGAATGGAACCTGATTACTCAGAAATAGAACCTGTGGGCTCGCCTATAATTTGGAAAAAATAAATTCACAGCGTGATTAAAGATGCAGTCGTATTAATTACCGGTGCTTCATCGGGAATAGGAGAAGCAACTGCTTATGCCTTTGCACGTAAAGGCGCTCGGTTGGTCCTTGCTGGTCGCAATACACAAAAGCTTGAAACAGTTGTAAAAACGAAGTGTATCTCATTAGGTGCAACAGATGTGTTGTGTTTATTTTGTGATGTATCCGTTGAGGCCGATTGCCAAAAAATGGTGGAGGCAACAATTAGCAAATTTGGAACTGTGCATGTATTGGTAAACAATGCAGGTATCAGCATGCGGGCATTGTTTAATGAACTAGATCTTGCTGTTATCAAGCGATTAATGGACGTAAATTTTTGGGGCACGGTGTATTGTACAAAATTTGCATTGCCTTATTTGCTTGCAAATAAAGGAAGCTTAATTGCTGTGAGCTCTGTTGGTGGATTCAAAGGGCTTCCCGCTCGTACGGGTTATTCAGCTTCTAAGTTTGCTGTGCAAGGTTTTATGGAATCGTTGCGAATTGAAAATATGAAAACTGGTTTACATGTAGGAATCATGAGTCCGGGTTATACCAGCTCCAATATTCGCAATACGGCTTTGAACAAAGATGCCTCTCAACAAACTGAGTCGCCATTTGACGAAAAGAAATTGATGCCTGCCCAGAAAGTGGCTGATAATATTGTGGAGATGGTAGAAAATAGGTCATCTTTTAGTGTACTTACCATCCAAGGCAAACTCATCTTTTGGCTTAATAAATTTGTTCCTAGTTGGGTAGATAAGCAAGTATTTAAAGTAATTTCAGCGGAAAAAGACAGCCCATTTAAATAACAATAAAATGGAAGGCCAAATTATACAGATATTACAAAAAGCACTTTTTGCACTCTACCAAATTGAAAATGTCAACCCAGATATAGAGCCAACTCGCACAGATGTAACAGGCGATTTTACCTTTGTGGTATTTCCATACCTCAAACAAAGTAAGAAAGGTCCAGAGCAAACAGCAAAAGAGATTGCCGACTATATTATAAAAAATGAACCTTTGATTGTTCATGCAGAAGCCATAAAAGGATTTCTTAACCTTACGCTGTCGCCTACATTTTGGTTAAGCTTTCTACATACCGAAGCCAATAACCCATCTTATGGAAAAGTGCCTGCACAAAAATCTACAAAAATACTGGTAGAGTATTCTTCGCCCAACACCAATAAGCCATTACACCTAGGCCATATTCGAAACAACTTGTTGGGCTATGCGGTGAGCAAAATATTGCAAGCAAATGGATATGATGTAAAAACTTGTAACCTGATTAATGACCGTGGTATACATATTTGCAAAAGCATGTTGGCTTGGCTACAATTTGGAAATGGCGAAACACCAGCTAGCAGTGGATTAAAAGGTGACCACTTGGTAGGAAAATATTATGTATTGTTTGATAAACAATACAAACAAGAAATAAAAGAGTTAATAGCAAAAGGGAAATCGGAAGAGGAAGCCGAAAAGCTGGCACCTTCAATTTTGCAAGCACAAGAAATGCTAAGAAAGTGGGAGGCAGGGGATGCTGAAACCATTCAACTTTGGAAAACGATGAACGAATGGGTGTATGCAGGTTTTGAAGACACATACCACAAGATGGGTGTTTCTTTTGACAAATATTATTACGAATCAAACACGTATTTGTTGGGCAAAGAAATAGTGCAAGAAGGCTTGGCCAAAAAGGTATTTTATAAAAAAGATGACGGTTCGGTTTGGGTTGATTTAACTGAACAGGGATTGGATCAAAAACTTTTGTTACGTGGCGATGGCACTTCGGTATACATTACTCAAGATATTGGCACTGCCGAGTTAAAATATGCCGACTTTAACTGCACCCGTTCAATATATGTAGTTGGCAATGAACAAGACTACCATTTCAAGGTATTGCAACATATCTGCAAGTTGCTTGACAAACCCTATGCTGATGGCATTTATCACCTGAGTTATGGAATGGTAGAATTGCCTGAAGGCAAAATGAAATCGCGCGAAGGAACCGTAGTTGATGCCGATGACTTGATTGCTGAGATGATCCAATCGGCTAAAGATACCACCGCAGCGTTGGGCAAAACCCAAGATATGGAAGCCGAATACCTGAGCCAATTATATCAAACATTGGGTTTAGGTGCATTAAAATATTTTATCTTAAAAGTAGATCCCAAAAAGAAAATGCTGTTTAATCCTGCAGAGTCAATTGATATGCATGGAAACACAGGACCATTTATTCAATATACCTACGCCCGTATTCGGTCGATATTGCGCTTGGCCGGAGATATATCAACCCATTTGCCAAAACCACCACACATATTGCCTGCCGAGATGCAGCTAATCAAAATATTGCAGCGCTATCCTCAGGCTGTAAAAGATGCAGGAAGAGAACTTTCACCAGGTGTAATCGCTAACTATGCTTATGAAGTAGCAAAAGCATATAACCATTTCTACCATGAATGTCCAATTTTAAAAGAAGCCGATGCAGAAACAAAGCACATGCGTTTGTATCTCTGTAAATTAACTGCACATACCATTAAAACATCATTTGAGTTGCTTGGCATAGCTGTTCCCGAAAAAATGTAACCGCATTGAAACGTATCTTTCCTTACATATTCCTTTTGCTGTGGGCTTGCAATCCCTCAGCAGGTCTTTTAAAAAAGGCTCATGAATATGAACTCAAAGAACTGTATGATGATGCCTGCACGTATTACTACAATGCACTGCTTGCCCAGCCCGGAAACCAAAAGGCATTAGAGGGTTTACGTATAAACGGACAAAAAGTGCTGAATGAAAAATTCAACTTGTTTAGCAAATTGGTACTGCAAAATAAAGTGACCGATGCGGTGAAAGAGTACCAATACGCGCAGCAATTTTATGAAAACGCCAAGCAAGTTGGCGTTACCCTTCGATGGCCAGATGAGTATGATGAAGTGTACCTAGAAATAAAAGCTGAGTATGCCGACAAGTTGTTTGACGAAGCATTGGTGATGATTAACCAAAAACGATTTGAAGATGCCGAAAAACAATTTGAATTAATTGCCGCTGTGGATACAACCTATGCCGGCATTAGTTTGCTGCGCATCAATACGCTGCTTGAAGCCATGTATAGGCAAGCCGAAAAATTGATGCAGGAAGGAAAATACAAAGAAGCCACCACCGCTTGGAACCGCTTGATACAAATGGATGAAAACTATCGGGATGTAAAGCGCCAAAAACAATTGGCAATGGATTTGGCAACTACGCGTGTTGGGGTGTTTCCAATAATTGGATTGGGGCAGGAAGATATGGGATTTATGAGGGCCATTGATCAGCAATTGGCAAAATCAAATGGGGCATTTATAAAAATAATTGAGTCAGCTGAGGTAGCCCAAGGACTGGAATCAAAAGGGTGGGGGAAAGATTTGAAACTGACGGATGCGCTGAATGCTGCAAAAACAATAGGCTTGTCTTTATTGGTTCGTATTGAGTTGGTAAACAAAACCGATACAGCTGAGCAGGTAACTTCTGCACCACGCGAAGCCTACGAGGCTTATACGGAAAGTGTACTCAATCCTTACACCAATACCTACACGCATATTACCCGTTTCAAAAAAATAGATTATACCGATACCTACCAATCCATCAAACTAACGTATACCTATCGGTATGCTATTTATAATATTCAAACCGGCACGTTGGTTTCGAAAGATGAAATTACCTTGTACAAACAGGATGAAGTGCACGAATTTTCTTACAAAGGCGACCCATCAAAACTGTATCAACAATTGCCTATCGGAAACTACCTTCCACCGGAAGATCCCATGTGGCGAAGTCAATTCAACAAAAGCAAACGCCCACTAATGGACAAACAAGATTTGCAACGAGAGGCCCACAAAGAATTAGCCTTCATCATCTCTTATGCCGTCAATAAATCATTGAAATAAGTCATTTTGACTTATTTCTAGCCGTTTTCTTTCTCGATTTTAGAGAATATGCGCCATATTGGCTCTTTTTGGTGTTTGGTCTTGTATTTGAAAAATATCCCGTATCAATCAAATTTTAAATTACAAATCATATGACACTTATTAAATTTAAACCAGCAAACACGCGTACCTATTTCAGGGATTCAATGATGCCAAGCCAAATGCTTTCATCTATGTTCGACAATTTCTTCAATGAAGGATTGAGCAAGTTTGAACAAAATGTATTTTTCACCCCACGGGTTGATGTGATTGAACACGACAAATCATTTGAGTTGCAGGTATCATTACCGGGCTTGAAAAAAGAAGAAATCAACCTTGAAGTGAATGGGGATGTGCTTACCATTAGTGGCGAACGCAAAATCAAGCACGAACAAAAAGAATCGAAGTACCATGCTGTAGAAAGCTACTATGGAAGTTTCAGCCGCTCATTTACATTGCCTGACACAACCAATAAGCAAGGTATTGAGGCAGCATACACCGATGGTATTTTGAAAGTAGCCATACCAAAAGCTGAAGCAGCAACAAACAAAAGCAATATTGCCATCAAATAAGGATGGGTGAGGTGTAGGTGTTTTTCATAAGCAAAAAGCCCGAATTTATTTTCGGGCTTTTTTTATTCAATAGCAAAAGTGTTTATTATATTAAAGTGAAAAGTAATGTTAACTCCATTAGGTTTTCCTCTTCAAAAGAAAATTATTTGATTGTTCGACAGAGAATTGAGAAAAAATTACTGCGTTACATAACTTGTCCCGCTTGCGGGAGCAGCGCCTGTTGGCAGTAGTGCTTTCATCTTCACTCAAGGTATGATTCTTTATTACATAGGTTCTGTTGTCATTGGTTGCATAAGTTTGTATCTTTGTCGGTAACAATGAAATTCCACGATAAATATCCGCAACTAAAAGAAAAAGGCTTCTTGACTCAAATCTTGACTAAAACTGTGTTTTCAACGATGTCGTTGGAGAACCAGCAAGTGTCAATATCGAAAGTTGAAGAGATTGTTCTGTCATTGTTAAAGGAGCGAGAGTTAAAAGGCAATCAATTCTTTTCTAATCAAGGTCGTTAAAGGCTCAAAGTTTCCATTGTCAGCTAATTTCATTGCATCAATGTAGGTTTTTCTGCTGTCGCCTTCTCTATAGTAAAGTTCAAGTGGTTTGTATCCAAATTTGAGTGCAACAATGTTCATCAGAATCCGTCCTGTCCTGCCGTTGCCATTATTGAAAGGGTGAATGCGTATAAACTCATAGTGAGCAAATGTCAAACAATCAATGTGGTCTTGTTGAGTTGTTGCGTTACGAATTTTAAAGTTTAAATTGTCAATAAACTGATAAATTAATTGCAATACTTTTGAAGGCTCAGGAGGTGTAAGTTGTCCAACTGTCACTGTTGTTGTACGCCAAGAGCCAGCCCAGTCATAAAGTTCTGCAAAAGCGATGCTGTGAATTTCCAAAAGTAGCTGAGTCGAAATTTCTGTTTCGCTATCCAACTCAAACACAAAAAGCTCAGCAGTCGCAATTCCTTTAGCTTCATACTCGTTGATGAGATTTTTATCAGTTAACTCGAGTTTATTGTCGTCAGGTGATGGTGTCCAATTTGTTTTATCATCCATTTTTCAAAGCTATAATTTTTATTGTTTGGAGCTGCACCCCGCATAACGTAAAACCCTAGTTAGTGGCTGGTGTTTTTGCCATTCTCATGCTATTATTTTTAATACTACATTTCCAGTCTTCTGTCCGGTTTCAACATATTTGTAAGCCTCTACAATTTGGTCTAAATTATATTTTCTGTCTATTACAGGTTTGAATTCACCTTTTTCAACTAGTTCTTTCAAAAATATTACGTCTTGTTTCGTGATTGTTGGAATTGGAAATAATAGTCTTTTGCCACCCCAAATTGGTGTTGTTAAAGCAAAAAGTAAATTCTCTCCATTTTTTCCTAATTCGGTTGAAATGTAAACTCCCTTTACGGTTAATAATGGTTTGCATTGTCCAAATGAACTTTTTCCAACAGCATCAAAGATGAATTCAAATTTATCTTCTGTCTTTGTGAAATCTTGAGTCTGATAATTAATAACAGTATCTGCACCCAGGGATTTTACCAAGTCTAAGTTTTTTGTATCACATACTGCTGTAACCTTTGCTCCAAAATGCTTTAATAATTGAACAGCCGCAGAACCAATAGCACCAGTTGCTCCATAAACTAAAACATGTTGTCCTCGTTCAACTTTTGCTGCCCTTATATCTACTAAAGCATAATGTGCTCCTTCTGTAAAGGCCGCTGCTTCATCAAAGCTAAAGCCCTCAGGAATTGTTGTGATGGCATCAGTTTCTTTAATTGTTAAATACTCTCCATGTCCACCAAAGGTTTTATCATTAAATCCAAAAATTTTATCACCTACCTTGAATGTTGCCACATGTTGTCCAATTTCTTCAACTATTCCTGCAAACTCACAACCGAGTATTTGATACTTTGGTCTAAAAAGCCCGGTAAAAAAACGAGAAACAAAATATTCTGCACTTCGCAAGCCTGAATCAGTGCGGTTTACTGTTGATGAGTAAACCTTAACCAATACTTCGTTTTCTTTCGGTATTGGTTTAGCAACCTCCAACAGTTTGACAACTTCAGGTGGTCCATATCTTGAATGTACAATTGCTCTCATTTTATATAAATTCTTTTGTTTCTATGTTGTTTGACCACACTTGCCTCTAAAGGTTTGCGGCCTTGCGCAGTTGCCTCCCGATAGCATTAAGGATACGGAAAGTTAAATTGTTCTGCTAAGATAAAAATAAATGTGAAACGAAAAGCTGAATTTAAGGATGATAACGGCAATGGCGCAAAATTGCTGTTAATGGCTGGCACTTTCAATTATTGTCAATGCTTCTCTTGGTGTCAGTACCGGAAGGGAACTTGTCTTAAAGTCCTTGGTGTCACGGGTTACAATACAATCAATTTTACCAATGGCTTTGGCACAGTTATATTGAATGGCATCTTCAAAGTCTCTAAAGTCTGATTTTAAGGATTTCTTTATCACCTCTTTTGATACGTCAACAACCTCAGTCCAATCTTGTAGCTCATTAAGAATCTTGATTGTCTCAAGGTGCGAACAAGACTGTCGCAGGATATAGTAAATGTTATTATATGAAACGGCAGCAACGTAAATGGATATTTTCTTTTTGATGGAATAATTAAAAAGTTTAGCTGCTTCCAAAGAGAAAGGTTTTCTGCCAGCCAAAAAATCTATTAGTACATTTGTGTCAAAGAATACGTGTTTCATTGCTTATAGTTTTTTGACAGACCGCTTGTTAACGCCTTTTTGTAGTCAAAATCTTCGGGTAACTCAATTGTTCCCATTAGTTTCAAAATTCTAGGAGAGATGTTTTCATCTTTATTATCCTTTGAAGTCAGCGTCATCAGGTAATTCTCTACAATGTCTGAAAGACTTTTGCCTTTGTTCTTGGCATATTTCTTTGCCACCGAAATTACTGAATCATCAATTGTCAATGTAAGCTTGGTTGTCATAACACGTATTTTTTACATGTCAAATATACGTGTATTTCATTTTTAATCCAAATCTTCTCTTACTGGTGCACTTGCAGCTAACGGTTTTGCGCTTGGCGCAGTAGCGGTTGCGTGACGTTTAACTGACACGCTAATATAAACAAATTACGTGAGCCAAAACAACAAACAAAATATGCCACAGCCACTTGCGGCAGTTGTGTGTTATGGGGTGTAGCTTTCACGGGTGACAATGTCACTATTAGACTTAGAATGGAAGCTTTTTTAATAGCACGATAGTTATAATTAGTCTTATATTATAAATGTGTACTGGATAAGAATGCCATTTTCGATTTTGAGAATTAATGGCGCTCCTTGATATTTCAATTCTTTCATTTCGCCAATGTGAAAAGTTTCGGGGTAAAATATTAGGTCTCCACTGAAATAGTGAAAAAAGTGTAAAATATCTTCTCCAACCTCAGGAAAAATATCCATAGTATAAAGTCGCTTTCCGTTAATGAATCCATTCACGTACCCTAAGTATAATTTAGACTCACTAATCATCCAATGAGCCTTATAGGGTTTCTCTTCGTTGGTATAATCAGGATTATATTTAAATGATTCAATAAGTCGTTTTTCAACTGGAGATCTGTCGATGTATCCATCATAACCAATATTATCAAATTCTAACCCAAATAGGTCTGGACCCGATATATATTGCATTTCATTATCATCATATGTAGAGTCTGCTTTTTCCATATTTCAACTTATTTATTATTTTCAATGTTATCTTTTGTTAATTCAAACAGTCAAGCTATACACTATAACGTTTGGCCGCCTGCCGCAGTTGGCTATTGCGAACGTTTATCTGTCATGGCAAGATAAAAAAATTAAGTAAACGAAATACTCAAACACTGAAGATTAGCGCCAATTGCGGCAGGCGGCTGTTACCACCAGTTTTTTCTCGTCATTTGGTTTTTAATAAAAAAAAAGTACATTTGTCGCTGCGTCTGGGAAGAGTCGCCAAGCGTCTCTACTACGGGAATTATTCCCTGAAACCAGTCGCTTTTTTTATGCCCTTTAATCAATGGTATATTTCTGTTACATAGATGAATCAGGAACACCAGAAGTTCCTGGTAATACTAGTCATTATGTCTTGGCTGGTTTGTCAATACCTATTTCATACTGGAAATTGTGTGAGAAAGGTATCATGAAGGTAAAACAGAAATATGGACTTCAAGATTCAGAAGTTCACACTGGTTGGATTGTCAGAAAATATCTTGAGCAGAGTAAAATTATTGGGTTTGATGGAATGGACTATGCTCAAAGACGTCACGAGGTTCAAAAATTAAGAAAAGCTGAATTATTAAAGCTTCAAAAGAGCCCTAATAAGAATCTTTATAAGCAAACAAGAAAAAATTATCGTCAAACAGAAGCCTACATTCACTTAACCCATAAAGAGAGAACTTCTTTCATACAGGAACTAGCAGATTTAGTCGGAAATTGGTCTTTTGCTAGATTGTTTGCGGAATGCATCAACAAAATTCACTTTGATCCAATTCGGGCCAGACAATCTGTTGATGAACAAGCTTTAGAGCAGTTAGTGTCTAGGTTTGAGCAGTACATGAAGATTGTCAGCAAAAGCACAAACAATGCAATGCTTTTTGGAACTCTAATTCATGACAATAATGAAACTGTTTCAAAAAAGCACACTGCTTTAATGAAAAAATTCCACAATCATGGAACTCTTTGGACAAGTATTGAACATATAATAGAAACTCCATTTTTCGTTAATTCTGAATTGACAAGTCTTGTTCAAATTGCTGATTTGTGTTGTTATTCTTTGAGGAGATACTTCGAGAATAATGAAACAGATTTGTTAAATAGAATACAAAGCCGGCTAGATAGAAAAAATGGCAACATCGTTGGACTTCGTCACTTTACGGATGCGGCTTGTCAGTGCATGTTCTGTATTTAAAATTGGTGGTAACGTTTTGGCGCTTGGCGCAGTAGCGGTTGCGTGACGTTTAACTGACACGCTAATATAAACAAATTACGTGAGCCAAAACAACAAACAAAATATGCCACAGCCACTTGCGGCAGTTGTGTGTTATGGGGTGTAGCTTTCACGGGTGACAATGTCACTATTAGACTTAGAATGGAAGCTTTTTTAATAGCACGATAGTTATAATTAGTCTTATATTATAAATGTGTACTGGATAAGAATGCCATTTTCGATTTTGAGAATTAATGGCGCTCCTTGATATTTCAATTCTTTCATTTCGCCAATGTGAAAAGTTTCGGGGTAAAATATTAGGTCTCCACTGAAATAGTGAAAAAAGTGTAAAATATCTTCTCCAACCTCAGGAAAAATATCCATAGTATAAAGTCGCTTTCCGTTAATGAATCCATTCACGTACCCTAAGTATAATTTAGACTCACTAATCATCCAATGAGCCTTATAGGGTTTCTCTTCGTTGGTATAATCAGGATTATATTTAAATGATTCAATAAGTCGTTTTTCAACTGGAGATCTGTCGATGTATCCATCATAACCAATATTATCAAATTCTAACCCAAATAGGTCTGGACCCGATATATATTGCATTTCATTATCATCATATGTAGAGTCTGCTTTTTCCATATTTCAACTTATTTATTATTTTCAATGTTATCTTTTGTTAATTCAAACAGTCAAGCTATACACTATAACGTTTGGCCGCCTGCCGCAGTTGGCTATTGCGAACGTTTATCTGTCATGGCAAGATAAAAAAATTAAGTAAACGAAATACTCAAACACTGAAGATTAGCGCCAATTGCGGCAGGCGGCTGTTACCACCAGTTTTTTCTCGTCATTTGGTTTTTAATAAAAAAAAAGTACATTTGTCGCTGCGTCTGGGAAGAGTCGCCAAGCGTCTCTACTACGGGAATTATTCCCTGAAACCAGTCGCTTTTTTTATGCCCTTTAATCAATGGTATATTTCTGTTACATAGATGAATCAGGAACACCAGAAGTTCCTGGTAATACTAGTCATTATGTCTTGGCTGGTTTGTCAATACCTATTTCATACTGGAAATTGTGTGAGAAAGGTATCATGAAGGTAAAACAGAAATATGGACTTCAAGATTCAGAAGTTCACACTGGTTGGATTGTCAGAAAATATCTTGAGCAGAGTAAAATTATTGGGTTTGATGGAATGGACTATGCTCAAAGACGTCACGAGGTTCAAAAATTAAGAAAAGCTGAATTATTAAAGCTTCAAAAGAGCCCTAATAAGAATCTTTATAAGCAAACAAGAAAAAATTATCGTCAAACAGAAGCCTACATTCACTTAACCCATAAAGAGAGAACTTCTTTCATACAGGAACTAGCAGATTTAGTCGGAAATTGGTCTTTTGCTAGATTGTTTGCGGAATGCATCAACAAAATTCACTTTGATCCAATTCGGGCCAGACAATCTGTTGATGAACAAGCTTTAGAGCAGTTAGTGTCTAGGTTTGAGCAGTACATGAAGATTGTCAGCAAAAGCACAAACAATGCAATGCTTTTTGGAACTCTAATTCATGACAATAATGAAACTGTTTCAAAAAAGCACACTGCTTTAATGAAAAAATTCCACAATCATGGAACTCTTTGGACAAGTATTGAACATATAATAGAAACTCCATTTTTCGTTAATTCTGAATTGACAAGTCTTGTTCAAATTGCTGATTTGTGTTGTTATTCTTTGAGGAGATACTTCGAGAATAATGAAACAGATTTGTTAAATAGAATACAAAGCCGGCTAGATAGAAAAAATGGCAACATCGTTGGACTTCGTCACTTTACGGATGCGGCTTGTCAGTGCATGTTCTGTATTTAAAATTGGTGGTAACGTTTTCGGGCTTGGCGCAGTAGCGGTTGCGTAACTTTTGGGATTGGTGCGGAGCACGAATAGAAAATCACACCGCTTATTGCAAATGTGCGTTTAAGTGCCAGTTTTCACTTAAATATTTATTATTAATTTCATTTGCTGCTTCTTCAGTGAAAAGATTTTCGAAACAATTGATTAAAGAATAACTATCAAGTTCTATCAAACTCTTAGCGTTATCTACAATATCCGCCTCCGGGTCAAACATTGGTAACATTTCAATATCGTTTCTATCCTCATCCTGTATGAATTCATCACCAATAAACTTGAGGTTTATAATTATAGGCATAGGGTTATCTTGTAAAGTCATTTCTAGGTAAGCACCTTGTTTGGTTTGGCTATATTTTAAAGATAACAAATCAGGATTTATTTGACTTCCGTATTGTTTTTTGAACTGCTCCAATATTTCAAGTTTTTCCATAGTTATTTAGATTTTGATTTACCCTTTCCCATTATTTTGGCAGATGTGCTTCGTAAATATACTGTTAAAAACTGCCTTCTTTCTGTCATGTCGTTGTGCGGTAGGGCAGACACACGCTGCTGCCAAGCTTTGGTCTGTGCCTGGGCTTCCCGCCAGGGTGGGACAGGTGTGTGAATTGCAAATGTGTGCGAATTACAAGTCCTGCCTAATCTTCCCAAAATTCAACCCCTGATTTATCAATATACCCTAACTTATTGTCGTTTTTATCATAGACTATTGATAGTCCACGTTCAAAGGTGTCTGCATTATCGTATTTAAATGGGATTACTAAATAGCCACTAGTATTAATAAAACCAGTCATTTCATTAGATTCGACTTTGAATAGTCCTTCAGAAAACATGTAGCTGCTTAATTCGAAATAATCATAATGACAAGGCAACGTAATAACTCCTTTGTTATTTACAAGTCCGTATTTTCCATTGACTTTTACTTTTAAGAGTCCATATTCGAAATAGTTGATTTCATCATAGTCTATTGACAATACTATATCACCACTTCTATTAATCAAACCATATTTATTATTTAATTTGACTTTAGCTAAACCATAAGAGAAGGGACCTGCCAGGTCATAAATGTTACTAATTACCCAGTTTCCCTGTTTATCCACAAAGCCATACTTGTTATTTTTTTTTGCGATTGCAAACCCTTTGGAAAAAGAGCTCAACCATTCAAAGTCGTTAGGTACAACCCAATCACCTTTATTGTTAATGCCCGCATATTTACCTTCATACTTTACGACTGCAATACCTTCAGAAAAACTTT
>CAYSBE010000016.1:0-29372 GCA_964429245.1 uncultured Bifidobacteriaceae bacterium
CTTTGTGCAAATGGATGCACCTATATTTACTGGAAATGCTTGTGAAGGCACGTCAAATCTCTTTGAAACGGAATATTATGGCGAACCCGCCTACCTTTCCCAATCAGGCCAGCTGTATGGAGAAGCAATGGCAATGGCTATGGGTAAAATTTACACCTTTGGGCCAACGTTTAGGGCAGAAAAATCAAAAACACGAAGACATTTATCTGAATTTTGGATGATTGAGCCCGAAATGGCTTTTTATGACATTCTTCAAAATATGGATTTGATTGAAGACTTTTTACGAAAGGTTGTAAGCGATGTGCTAAAGGAATGCAAAACTGAGCTGGAAGTGATAGGAAGAGATACTAGTGTGTTGCAAAATATTGTAAAACCTTTCCCAAGGCTTACTTACGATGAAGCAGTAAAAATCATCAAAGGAGAGCAAGATGTAAACGGGCAAAATGCCATCACATCACTAGAAGTTGAATTGAAACGGGTATTGTTAAATATTGAATCCGTAAACAAAGAAATTACAGACAGAGAAGAAAAGATAAAAGTGCCCGGAATGAAGAAAGGCGAAATAGGGTTTAATCAAGCTAAAATAGACAAGCTCAAGCAGGATTTGGTTGACTTGGAAGAGCAGTCGCGCAATATTCCGCAATGGCTAAAGAGTGCACGTGAGTTTGAATATGGAAATGATTTTGGAGGCAGCGATGAAACCGTATTGACCCGCCTGTTTGATGTGCCGATCATGGTTTACAACTGGCCGCATGCCGTAAAAGCATTTTACCTAAAACGCGATCCTAATGACAGCCGTTTTGCACGTGGTGTAGACACCCTGGCACCTGAAGGCTATGGAGAAATTGTAGGGGGAGGAGAGCGTGAAACCGATGAACAACAACTCATTCAAAAAATCAATGAGCATCAGCTACCAATGGAAGCTTTTGAGTGGTATTTGGATTTAAGAAGATTTGGTTCGGTTCCTCACTCAGGCTTTGGACTTGGGCTGGAGCGATTGGTTACATGGGTTTGTAAGCTACCGCATGTTAGAGAGAGCATTCCTTTTCCACGCATGTATGGCAGACTTTTACCATAACGGATGCAACCTCATTACAATCAAAATCATATAAAAGGCGCAATCAGGTTATTGGTACCGCTGCTGCTATTTTCTTTTTTTGCAAAAGCACAAGATACTACACAACGTCAAAAGGGATTCATAGGTAGGTCAATTGATTTTGCTTATAAAATCATTCAGGGAGATGCATCAAAGCCCAAAAACAATTACTTAATTATTGTGCCGATGGTTTCTTATAAACCTGAAACAAGATTGATTTTGGGCCTATCAAACAACTATTATTTTAGACCGGTTAAAGATACAGGAAGCCAAACAAGGCTATCATTAATTAGGGTAAACATTTCCTACTCTCAAAACAAACAATTTTCAGTTTGGCCAAGAGCAGAAATATTTACGAAAGACAATAAATGGATGATTAGGGCACATTACCAATTTACCGATTTTTCTGAAAACTATTGGGGTATTGGGATAGACTCAAAAGAGGAAGATAAAGAGTTTTATGGATTTTATATGCACAGAGGTTTATTTCGCCTTTCCCGAATGCTGTTGAAAAACTTTTATGCAGGGCTACATGCAAATCTTGAAATCATGTCTAACCTAAGGTATAACAACAATCCATCATCGCTTGAGCAAAGCAATGTTAATGGTCACAAAGGATATAATGCATCTGGATATGGTGTTAATGTTACTTATGACAGCAGGGAGAATGTGGTATATCCATTATCAGGCACCTGCGTAGATTTGCAGTATACCAACTACAACGAAACAATTGGTGGAGAATATAATTTCAATAATTTAATTGCAGAAGGACGGTCGTTCTTTAGGTTATGGAAACAAAATGTATTGGCGCTTCAAGGGTATGCAACACTAAATTCTACAAGTGCACCTTTTAGAATGATGGGGACTTTGGGTAATGAGTTTTTCTTAAGGGGATATTACTCTGGAAGGTACCGAGACTATGATGCGTTGGCTTTTCAGGCAGAGTTTAGAAAAACGGTTTTTGAGCCGATAAATGCGGTATTTTTTGCAGGAATGGGAACGGTTTCGCCAAATCTGATAAAAATATTTAACGAGATGAAACCAACTGTTGGCGCAGGCTTGCGTATTAGGGTAATACCTAAAGAGCGGGTGAATTTAAGGCTCGATTATGCAATTGGGGTGGATGGTAGTCGTACGTTTTATTTGAATTTGAACGAGTCATTTTAGACAGCACATTTCGGCAATATGATCTTCTTTAATCGGTTCTTTTTTCCTTACCTTTTTTCTTCTTGGTTTTTTTGTTTTGCTTTTCTGTATTAGCATCGTGTCGGTGTTTCTTTTTATCAAGCTGATTCAAGACCAAATCTTTCAGCATGGTTTTAATCATCCCATCTACCAGCCCACCAATCCATAGCATTGCCTGTCCTTGAAAGGGTTGTTTTTCAAAGTAAAAGTCGACTTCTCTAGGCTTATCATTTTTATGTATTGGATTGGAATGATGAATAGCACTATTAGCTGCAACACTGTAAAACCACGATTTTTTTTGACGGCCATTTTCTTCCATTTTATACACTTCACAATCAAGGCTATCATATAAAAAAGTTAGTTTACCTCGCGCGTTATTGTTGGTTGCCATTCCACTCATTACAACTTTTTTACCTAATCCGCTTTTGATTCTTATAGGGGAAGCTTTGCCAATAATCGAATTCCATTCTGTGAGGTCGATATGTTTAATTACAGCATAGTAATTGTGTGTTTGGCCGTTCAACGGGACAGTTATAGTAAAATGCAATTTTCCTGTTTTCATAATAATTGCATTAAGGGCAAGCCTCATGGTTTCCTTGTTGTTGCTATGCGTTTTTAAGTGTGTTATGTTGCCCGAAATATTCGACAAAGCGATTTCAGCAGGTCTATGTTGGTTGTTAAATAGGATGTCGATCAATAGTTTGCTATTTGATATTTTGATGGTATCAATGTCCAATGTTAAGCCCGGGTTTTGTAAAGCATCTTGAAAGCTTTTCTTAACAAGGGATTTGTCAAACTCTTTTTGCTTGTTTCTAAGCAGGGTTATTTTGGCACCATCCAATTGTACTTTTCTAATCCTAAGTGTGCCTTCTATCAGTTTATTGAAATCAAATCCATTTATGGTTAATGTTCCCAACGCTAAGTTGGCAAAAGTTTTTTGATACTGCGCCTCTTTGCTCAGTTTGAGTAGGTTTTTATGTGGCAACAAGGCCACACCTGTAAGCTTAAAGATATCTTCTATAATGTTGATTTCAATTGCATTTGCTTTAATTGAATAGTTTCCTTTTTGAGGATTAATAAGGATGTCAACCATCTTGAATTTTATGTTTTCAATTAAGGTGCTATCAAGAGCAGAAATACCTGTTACAAGGTTAAATTTAACGGCTTTAATTTCTACTCCAATTTCTTTTCCTGAATAGGCAATAATGTCAGGTGTTTTGTTATTAGAAACCCGAATAGTTCCCTTATCTAAAATAATTTTATCAATGCTGATAAGTGTTATGGGACTATTTCTTTTCGGTCTGTATTTTTTCTTGTCTATTTGTGTAGGAGGTTTGGCTTTCTTTTTTTGATTGTGAAAGAACGTTTGAAGTGCAGGGGATTCGAGTTCAATCGAACGAACTAAGAGCTCTTTATTTATTAGCAAAGCCCACACATCTATATTTTCTACGCTTAGTTTTTCAGTAGTAAAAAATATGGCAGGAAAAAGTTCACGCATTTCATGATTGCTCGTATCTGATTTTAATGAGGCACCATAAATGCGGATGGATAAATTTTTTCCGTTGGTTTCAGGAATAATATCTGTAAAGGTGAGGTTATAATAAGTGCCAAAAGATTTTTCAAGTTCTTTTTCCAGCTTGGACAACAAATAATCGCTGAAGTAAAAGCGCATGAAGACCCATGATGCAAGGGAAAGCGCCATAAAAACGACAATAATAAGGTAGCCTTTTTTCACAAATAGCGACTTTGATTTATCTGTGCAATGTCAATAAAATCGGTTAAATAGCCATTGTATAAAATAAATTTAATATGGTAAGGGCAAAGTCAGCATTTTTTCTCACATTTGCGTGCCCTTAAATAAATTACTACGCTGAATAATATCATAGAAATAAAGGACGCGCTTCACGCTCAAACCAAAGCTGTAATTACTACACACCATAAACCCGATGCTGATGCCTTGGGCTCTTCTTTGGGATTGTATCATTTTTTGCGAAAATTGGGGGTACAAGTTAATGTTGTGAGCCCCACAGATTATGGTGATTTTTTGAAGTGGCTTCCTTCTGAAGAAGTTGTTATAAATTATGAAGCGGATACAGCACTTTCTGAAACCCTAGTAAACGAGGCAGATTTTATTTTCTGTCTAGATTTTAACTCCCTTAAGAGAATAAATAATTTAGGTGGCGTGGTTGAAAAAGCAACTGCTATTAAGGTAATGATAGATCATCACCTACAACCCGAAAATTTTGCGGCATTCGCATTACATACTACACAAGCTAGCTCAACATGTGAATTGGTTTTTCTTTTTATTGAGCAAATGGGCCTTGTTGATTTGATTGACAAAGAAATTGCAACGTGTTTGTATGCAGGTATAATGACAGACACGGCCTCATTTAAGCACAGCAGCACGTTTCCAAGCACACACCGCGTTGCAGCGGTTTTAATTGAAAAAGGAGCCCAACCCAACATCATATTTGATAGCATATACGACAACTATTCAGAGGAGCGCACTCGGTTTATTGGGTTTTGTTTGAGTGAAAAAATGCAGGTATTGCATGAGTACCATACTGTATTGATTACAGTGACGGCAGAAGAACTAAAGAAGTACAATATCATTACCGGTGATACAGAAGGACTGGTTAATTATGGACTTACCATAAAAGGAATCAGGCTTTCGGTGTTAATTGTTGACAGAACGGTTGCCCGTAAAATGTCATTCAGGGCAAAAGGAAGTTTCCCGGCAAATGAATTTGCAAGAACATATTTTAATGGAGGGGGTCATTTTAGTGCAGCAGGAGGCGAAAGCAAAGAGCCACTGGAACTAGTTGAAAAGCGATTTAAAGAAGCAATCATTGATTACAAACAATATTTAATATAACAAATAGAATGAAAAAAACAGCAATTTTATTGGCAGCAACAACGGTTTTATTAGCCGCATGCAATGGATACAAGAAAACAGAGAGTGGATTAGAGTACAAGATTCTAGTTGATGACAAAGAAGGAAAAGTACCCGGGAAAGGGGATGTATTTCTTGCCAATTTGCGCATGTCGGTTATGTCTACCGACTCTGTTTTGATGGAGACCTTTTCAACAAATCAAAAGCAATATTTGCCTTACGATGAAGCCTCTCTGAAGGAGGTATTTGAACAACTGACCGCAGGCGACAGCGTAGAGTTTCATATTAGTGCAGACTCTTTGTTTCAAAAAACTTTTAATGTGCCTACTCCTCCGTGGCTTCAACCAGGCGAACGCATTCGTTTTGTGATGAAGGTAGAAGATGTGTTTACACAAGAAGAGCTTCAAAAGAAAAATATGGAGCAAATGGAATCTTACCGCAAAATGGATGAAGAGGGCTTAAAAGCCTATGTTGCTGACTTGCAAAATGTAAAAACAACAGCTTCAGGGTTAATGTATATTGTAGAAAAAGAAGGTACAGGAAAATCACCCGAAAAAGGTAATCAGGTTTCTATTTTGTACAAAGGATATTTTACCAATGGCCAAACATTTGATGAAAATACAGATCCCACCAAACCATTTGAATTTGCTATCGGACTTGGACAAGTAATTCCGGGATGGGATGAAGGAGTAATGCTAATGAAAAAAGGTGGAAAATATAAACTTATCGTTCCATGGAATCTTGCTTATGGCGAAAGAGGTTCGGGACCTATCATGCCTTACTCAAGCCTTATTTTTGATCTAGAAGTACTTGACATTAAATAACCAATCATGCTAAAGAAAACAACGGTTTTAATTATTGCATTTTTCTTATTGCACAATGTGTTTGCACAAAAAAGCAAATCAACAGCGCCTAAAAAAATTAAACTCAACGTGGAATATACAACACCAAGCGGATTAAAGTATAAAATCACCCAACAAGGGAAAGGGATACAAGCAACACCCGGCAGCAAAGTTTCTGTACATTACACCGGTACATTAACCAACGGAACCAAATTTGACAGTTCGAAAGACCGCAACCAGCCATTTAGTTTTAAGCTTGGTGCCGGCCAGGTAATTAAAGGTTGGGATGAAGGCATTGCCTTATTAAATGTTGGCGACAAGGCTGTTTTTACGATTCCTCCGGGCTTGGCTTATGGTGAAAAAGAAATGGGCAGCATACCTGCTAATTCCACACTAATTTTCGAAGTTGAATTGTTGAGTGTAGAAGAAGGACCTAAGCCTTTTGATGTGAAAGGAAAAGACACCGTTACAACACAAAGTGGCTTGCAATACATAGTCGTTTCTCGCTCGAAAGAAAATACAACAAAACCGGGGAAAGGTGATGTGGTATCTGTCCATTACACAGGTTATCTATTAGACGGCAAAATTTTCGATTCATCCAAAGAAAGAGATCAACCAATAGAGCTTCCGATAGGTGTAGGACGAGTGATAAAAGGTTGGGATGAAGGCATACAGCTGATGTCGGTTGGCGATAAAATGCGCTTGATAATACCTGCAAATTTAGCTTATGGAGAGCAGGGTGCAGGAGGTGTGATACCGCCAAATGCAACCATCATTTTTGATGTAGAACTCATGCAAATAAAAGAAGGGCCAAAACCATTTGATGCAAAAGGAAAAGACACCATTACTACAGCCAGCGGCTTAAAATATATCGTAATTGAGAAAGCACAACAAGCAGGAAGCCAAGCCGAAAACGGTAAAACTGTATCTGTACATTATTCCGGTTATTTGATGGATGGAAAAGTATTTGATTCTTCACTTGAAAGAGGCCAACCGATTTCTTTTAAACTTGGCGAAGGCCGGGTGATTCCGGGCTGGGAAGAAGGCATTAAGCTGATGTCGGTTGGCGATAAAATGAAACTTATTATCCCTGCGAATCTTGCTTATGGTGAGCAAGGTGCAGGTGGTGTGATACCGCCAAACGCAACCCTAATTTTTGACGTGCAACTTATGGATGTGCAGCCATAGTGCTGCAACCACACAGTTCTATTTCGAGCGGCTGATTATTTCCATTCGAGGTTGTTAGTTCGTTGATAAAATATAATGTTGCGCTATCAGCATCAGACTGATAGATATTCATTAATGCATATTTGCAAAACGGTTTTTGAAGAAAATAAGTTCGGGGCTGTGATAGGTGCTCTCCAAACTTTCTCCAGCGATCATTAGAAAAAAGGTCGTCTTTTGTTGCAGGTTTATCTGTAATCTGATAGTGTTCTCTATTGTGAATCAAATCCCTGTTATCGGCTTTTAAAACAAACCAGCCATCATCTTTTAATACCCCGGGAGCAAACATTCCCCAACTTTGGTCTAGCCTCAATACTCTTCCTGCAATCGTCATTTCTTCCGACATCTTATATGGGAAAATTTTGATGTTGTTGAGGTTCCAAACCTGTACGTATACAATACCCAATAGCAATAATGCTTGTGATATCGCTGTAGTTGGTTGTATTGTATTCTCTGAGGATTTTTGGTTTGAAAATATTCTGCCAAAAAACCGTTCTGGAAGCAACACACAAGCAGAGGCAATACCTACCCACGGGAATATTCCAATAAGTAGTGTAGAGGCATTCCATAAGTGAAATAGGATGATACAACCAAATGCAAGAATTCTAATAAACGGATATGGAAAAAACACGACCAATATCACGGGAATCAGAAGCTCAAAAAAATAGGCAGCAGCAGTAAACAATTTGAGTAATTCCGGAAAGTTCAATAAATAGGTAGCAGTAGGATAAGCTATGGATTCAAGCCGATATGCAAAAGAAACAGCGGTAAATTGGGTATGCCATTCAGGTCCTTTCAATAGGGCTGAATAGAAGTAAACAGACAATACCTGTAATACCATTGCCCAAACAGCCAAACCTTGTATTTGTATTACTTGTTCTTGCGGCTTTCTATAGGCGAAATGGCGCCCCCACGGTAGAAATATTCCCCAAAACAAAACAAGCCTAAGCAGGTCATCCCCACCTTGTAGAATATATGGATTTCGGTTATGAGCAGAAAGCAATAGTATCCAGCACACAGCTGTTGAAAGCTGCGTTCGCACACCCAAAACCAACAATATGGCAAACAACAATTCTACCGAAAGCAATACATATTGCCAGGTATTTGCTCCAATCAAGTGAAGCGAAAGCATGCCAAATGCATCAGTGTGGGAATAAAAAACACCAATAGGAAAAATCCCATTAGGTCCGTAAAAAGCTTCTGCATAAGGGAACCGACAAAGGATGTCTACAACCAATACCAAACCAATAGTGACACGCATCAGCGAAAGAGCTCTGCTGTCGATGGTTATATGTCGAAGTAGCCTAATATACATAAGTGAAAGTGATAAAATGAAAAAGGCTGCACATTTTTTGCGCAGCCTTTTAATGGTAGTAAACAACTATTAATTACATCCGAATTTTGCCGATACTTGACGTGTACCGCTAAATGTAGCACTTACAGCATCAAAGGTTTTATCGCTAAATTCAACAGTTAGTTTTCCATTGTCATTTTTTAATGTAATCTGAAGGTTTGGTTTTACAAGTAAAAATTCATCTCGTGTCTTGTCTAAACCCGAAATATAGCATTTACCTGAAGCAAGGTTTGATTCATCGTTTACTGAAAAATAATTACCCGAAGGAGCTACCGGATTAGTTTCGCCACGGTAAAAAGAAGCAGAAATGGTGCTACCATCGGCTGCAATACCACTTACAGTAGAAATTGGAATAATTTCAGAGAAAATTGTGTCATTGGTGTTTGCACACAATGTAGAAGTTAAGTTAATGGTGGTCCCGCCAGAAATAAAATAATTGGACGAGCCTGTAGAAGTTGTTGATGTTGTAGCTGTTGATGAAGTTGTTGATGAAGTTGTTGACGTAGAACTGTTATTATTATCATCATCTTTAGAACAGAATACAAATGTTACGGATAAAACCAAAAGGCCTAAGCCAAATTTCAACGTTTTTTTCATGGTGTTTGTTATAATGTAAGATTCAAAAATAAGAATCGGTTTGAAAAAAGCAAGTTTGCTTAATTACTTAAAAAATTAGGAATAAGCTTGAAAAGAGGGATTTTTACCTTGAACCTGCTTCCGTCTATAAGTCTTTCCATAAGGTAATTTCCGTGCATGTATCCTAATAGGGATTCTATGGTTACACCGGATACATATACATGTTTTTCTCCCGGCTCAATAATGGGTTGTTCGCCCACAACACCCTCTCCTTCCACCTCTTTATGGCCGATTAAGGTATCGAAAATAAACCAGTGCCTTCGAAGCAATTTGATGGTGTGGTCGCCATTATTGATAATAGAAATACGATACGCGAAAGCGTGCATCAAGTCGGTTTTTGCATTGGCCCCTTGGTAGGTAACTTCTACCATTATTTTAACATCATTGGTAATTGCTGTTGGCATACGATAGCTATTAAACCCAAAAATAACATTGTTGTTTGAAAACAACTACAAATATGGCGTAAAGGAAAAAGAAATTTGTAGCCTTACTTTAGCAATTTGTTTATTTCAGCTTACGCTTTGTTTCAACGATTTCGTATGATTCAATTTGATCGCCCTCTTTTATATCGTTATAGTTGGCAATAGTAAGTCCGCAATCATACCCCGAAGCTACTTCTTTCACATCGTCTTTAAAACGCTTAAGCGAAGATAATTCGCCAGAGAAAATAACAACACCATCACGTATGAGCCTGATTTTATTATTACGGAAAATTTTACCGTCAGTAACCATACATCCTGCAACGGTACCCACTTTGCTAATTTTGAAAACTTCGCGTATTTCTACATTTCCTGTAATTTTCTCTTCGGTCGTAGGCTCTAGCATGCCTTCAATTGCAGCTTTAATTTCTTCAATAGCTTTGTAAATGATCGAATACAAGCGAATGTCAATACTTTCATTTTCGGCAAGTTTTCTTGCTTGAGCCGAAGGTCTTACCTGGAATCCAATGATAATGGCATCAGAAGCAGATGCTAACAATACATCACTTTCTGAAATTTGACCTACACCTTTATAAATTACACTTACTTGAACTTCCTCAGTAGAAAGTTTGATCAATGAGTCGCTTAATGCTTCAACAGAACCATCAACGTCACCTTTCACAATAACTTTAAGCTCCTTGAAGTTTCCAATAGCCAATCGTCTTCCGATTTCATCTAATGTAATATGCTTGCGGGTACGAATACCTTGCTCGCGTAAAAGCTGTGTACGCTTGTTTGCAATTTCTTTAGCTTCCTGCTCAGTTTTGGTTACAAACAGCTTATCACCGGCTTGTGGCGCACCTTCTAATCCTAATAATACAACAGGCGTTGAAGGACCGGCAGAGGTAATTTTTTTGCCTCGCTCATCGAACATGGCGCGAACACGGCCACTGTGAACCCCTGCTAAAAGCGGCTCTCCTACGCGCATGGTACCTGCTTGAACCATCACGGTTGCGGTAATACCGCGCCCTTTATCCAAAGTGGCCTCAATCACACTGCCCACAGCTAATTTATTTGGATTTGCTTTAAGGTCTAACATTTCTGCTTCAAGCAAAACTTTATCAAGAAGCGCATCTATATTTTGGCCTTTTTTGGCCGAAATTTCTTGGCATTGGTATTTACCTCCCCACTCTTCTACAAGAATGTTCATGGCGGCAAGTTGTTCTCTAATTTTGTCAGGATTTGCACCATCGCGGTCAATTTTGTTAATCGCAAATACAATAGGCACACCCGCTGCTTGCGCATGTGATATGGCTTCGCGAGTTTGTGGCATTACACTATCATCTGCGGCAATCACAATGATTACGATATCGGTAATTTTAGCACCACGGGCTCGCATTGCAGTAAATGCCTCGTGACCCGGTGTGTCGAGGAAAGTAACTTTTTTACCGGAAGCAAGTGTTACTTCATAAGCGCCAATGTGTTGGGTAATTCCTCCGGCTTCACCGGCAATTACATTTGCTTTACGCACATAATCCAATAAAGAAGTTTTACCGTGATCTACGTGACCCATTACAGTTACGATAGGAGGGCGAGGCAATAGGTCTTCAGGCCTGTCCTCCACTTCTTCAATATCTGCAACTTCATCAGCAGTTGTAAATTCAACGGAGTAGCCAAACTCATCGGCAACGATGGTGATGGTTTCGGCATCCAAACGCTGGTTGATGGAAACCATCATACCCAATGTCATACAAGCGCTAATAATTTGGGTAACCTGCACATTCATTAGGTTTGCCAATTCATTTGCAGTAACATATTCTGTTACTTTAAGTACTTTTTGCGACAATTCGTCTTCCATTGCCGCCTCTTCTCTTTCGGCAGCAGCAGCATCACGTTTTTGCTTGCGTATTTTTGAACGTACCGCACCAATATTAGGTTGTTTGCTTCCCGGGTTTAAGCGGGCCAAAGTTTCTTTTAGTTTATCCTGAATTTCTTTTTCGGTAATTTCAGATTTTACCTCAGGCTCCCTGCTTTTTCCGTAGCGTGGTTTGTTATCAAAACGTTGTTTAGGATCTCTTTTAACCGGATCTTTTGAATCAGGTTTTTTATTTTCTACATTTTCGCTTCCGGCAACAAAGTTTGATTTGCGTTTTCTTTTCTTTTTGCCTTGGGCTTCATCAGATGAGGCAACAGGTTTGGGTTTTTTAAATCCGGATTGCTCGGTAGGCAAAACAATTTTACCCAATACTTTTAGTCCCGACAGTTTCTCATAGTTTGGCTCCAGCATTTGAGGCTCAACGGCTTCGGCAACAGGAGGAACAATTTCGGCAGCAGGCTCAATTTCCGGAACAATGGCTATTTGCTCTGTTTGAATTTCGGGTTCTACCTTAGGCTCTTCTTTCTTCCTTTCTTTTTGGGTTTCCTTATTGGCTTCTTCTTTTTTTACAGGAGGTTTTTCAGTTGCTTTTTTAGACTTTTTACCCGCATCCAAATCAATTTTGCCCAACACCTTCAACCCAACTTTACTTTCTTCTTCTGCTTTAGGCGGTTCAACCACAGTTGGGTGTTCAACCTGTTCAGTTTTTGCTGCTGGAGACTCTGTTTTGGCTGTCTTTTCAGGAACCAATCCCGATTTTATAAGTATACTATCTTCTTCTTCGTCATCTTTACTGCGAACGGTTTTTGGCTTTGCCTCAGGAGCCGTCAAAACTTCTTCTTTCTTCGGAGCTTTTTGCTTCGAAGTGGTTAGTTGTTTGGCATCTTCCAGTGTTTTTTTATCACTTTGAAAATCGTTAAGCAATATTTGGTATTGCTCTTCTGTAATTTTCCCATTAGGATTGCTATCTATTTTAAATCCTTTATTTGATAAATGTTCAATGATGGTGCTGATGCCCACACCAATCTCTTTAACTACTTTACTGATTCTTATGGTTCCTGTTGTTTCCGTCATTCAATCTGCGATAATACGTCTTTTTTTTGAGTTATAATTTACTGTAGGTAGGATAGTAATTAGTGACAGCTATTATTCGAATTCAGATTGAAGGATTTTGCGTATTTCCTTAACCGTTTCTTCCTCCAACTCACTTCTTCTAACGATGTCTTCATCAGTTAGTGCCAATACACTGCGGGCGGTATCGCAACCAATCTTCTTCAACTCGTCAATTATCCATTCATCAATCTCGTCTGTAAATTCATCCAAATCAATATCTTCTTCAATGCCTTCATCGTCTCTGTAAACATCAATATTCATATCCACAAGCTTTCCGGCAAGTTTTATATTGTGCCCGCCTTTGCCAATGGCAAGGGAAACCTGATCGGGTTTTAAGAATACGGCAACACGCTTTGATTCTTCTTCGATTTTGATGGAAGTAATTTTTGCCGGACTCAATGCACGCTGAATAAGCAACTGCATGTTGTTGGTGTAATTTATTACATCAATATTTTCATTGCGTAATTCGCGAACGATACCATGAATACGTGAACCTTTCATGCCCACACAAGCACCCACAGGATCAATGCGGTCATCATATGACTCAACGGCAACCTTGGCACGTTCTCCCGGTTCGCGCACAATTTTCTTAATAGTGATAACTCCATCTAAAATTTCCGGAACTTCTTGTTCGAATAAACGCTCCAGTAGCATAGGAGAGGTACGGGAAAGAATAATTCGGGGCGAGCCGTTATACATTTCCACTTTAAGCACAACTGCACGAATGCTATCGCCTTTCTTAAAATGATCAGCAGCAATCATTTCGGTTTTTGGAAGCAATAATTCATTGCCTTCATCATCCAAAATCATCAATTCTTTTTTCCATATTTGGTAAACCTCTCCGGTTACGATTTCACTTACGCGGTCTTTATACTTTTTGTACAATTCGTCTTTTTCAAGCTCAAGTACCTTCGACATGAGTGTTTGGCGTGCAGATAAAATGGCCCTGCGTCCAAATATTTCAAGTTTTACTTCGCTGGCTACGTCTTCTCCAACTTCAAAATCGGCTTCAATTTTGCGGGCATCGGTTAATGAAATTTGTGCAATTTCATTTTCTACTTCCCCATCATGTACGATGGTTCGGTTTTGCCAAATTTCAAGGTCCCCGTTGCTGTCGTTTACAACTACGTTAAAATTGTCATCGTTTCCGTAGCGCTTGCGCAACATGGTACGAAACACATCTTCCAGCACGCGTTGCATGGTTACGCGGTCGATGTTTTTAAACTCTTTAAACTCACTAAACGAGTCGATAAGTCCTACACTGTGCATATGATTGGTATTATAATTTATTTAAAACTAATGATCACTTTTGATTCTTTAATGTCAGCCCATTTGATTTCTTTCAGTGGGCTTTGGTCGGTATATCTTTTTTTCTGGTCTTGTAATTTCAATACGATTTTATCTGCATCAACCGATTGCAACTTGCCTGTAATAAGTGTTTCGGCTTGCAACTTTACTTCAAGCTCTCTGCCAATATGCTTTGGGTACTGGCGCTGAAGCAAAAGCGGTTTGTCTGCCCCTGGCGAAGAAACCTCAAGAATATAGTGCTCTTCGGTAAATTCTGCTTCATCAAGCCTGTTTGAAATGAGCCTATTTGCCTTTCGGCATTGCTCGATGCTAATGCCCTCATCGCCATCTAGCAACACACTTAGTCGTTTGTTTCCCGGTTTCCAGTCAATAGATACCAGAAAAACGCTCTTGTCTTCAAGGTCGTTAAGCCATAAGGTTATTTGTTGTACAATATCCATGTTGTAATAAAAGAGGGGACTTGCGGTCCCCTCAGCTAAATACGATTAATACGGCTGCGAATGTATAACATTTTTGCAAAACAACAAAATTTTGCC
This sequence comes from uncultured Bifidobacteriaceae bacterium, assembly GCA_964429245.1. Taxonomy (GTDB): domain Bacteria; phylum Bacteroidota; class Bacteroidia; order UKL13-3; family UKL13-3; genus CAYSBE01. Next base: position 14,483 of record CAYSBE010000016.1, read on the forward strand.
TGAGAGCCTATAAGGAATAAATAACAGCTGAAGCACAATAGCATGAGGATGCTTTCGTTCTTGGATAATTCCAATGGCTGTCTATATTTGCTCACTTTGTCAAAACTTTTAAAACACGAATTATTATAACAAAATGAAAAGTTACAAACTGATTAACATTACTTTGGGTTGGGTTGCCTTTGCCGTAGCATTGGTTACGTATGCAATGACACTTGAACCAACCGTAAGTTTTTGGGATTGCGGGGAATTTATTTCGGCAGCCTATCGCTTACAAATTTGCCACCCTCCTGGTGCGCCTTTGTTTTTAATGACCGGGCGATTGTTTTCGTTGCTTGCTGGGGATGACATTACCCGTGTGGCTTATTGGGTAAATATGGTGTCGGGAATGACAAGCGCGTTGACGGTATTATTTATGTTTTGGACAGTTACACATCTTGGCAAAAAGATTGTAGCAGCAAAGGATGAAGACTTAACCCCTGTTAAAACCTTCGGTATAATGGTAGCAGGATTGGTCGCTTCGCTCACCCTTACTTTCAGTGACACTTTTTGGTTTTCGGCAGTGGAAGCGGAGGTATATGCTTACTCAAGTTTTTTTACAACCGTTACGTTTTGGTGCATACTTAAATGGGAAAATATTGCCCACGAAAAAGATGCCGACCGTTGGCTAATCTTAATTTCTTACTTAGTTGGTTTGGCTATCGGAGTCCATTTGTTAAGTATTCTGGTTATACCCGCAGTGGTGTATGTATATTATTTCAAGAAATTTGAGTTTACCCGCAATGGTTTTATAAAAGCATCAGCAGTGGCTATTGCAGCCATTGGCACGGTACAGTTTGTCATCATTCCGGGAATGCCATCATTGATGACCAAATTTGATTACCTATTCACCAATGTACTAGGCATGGGTTTCAATACAGGTATTTATGCCATGGTTGCTTGCATCGGGTTGTTTTTGTTTGGGGTAATACAGCATACACAAACTAAGAGCAAGCTTGGCTTATACATTGCAACAGCAGCATATTTATTTATGGCGCTTACTTCATTTACTATCAATGCCTCATTAAGCGGATTGATACTTTGGGGAATACTTGGCGCAGCAATATATTTTGCCCTTTTTCAACAAAAAGTGGGAGCGGCCTTGGTTAATATTATAGCCCTGTGTGTGAGTTTTATCATTATTGGATATTCATCTTACGCTATGGTACTCATTCGTTCCAATGCCAATCCAGCAATTGATATGAACAATCCTGAAAATCCTTTTACGTTATTGTCATACCTCAACCGTGAGCAATACGGTGAAAACCCGTTGGTTTACGGACAATACTTTTATGCAAAACCGGTTGAAATTAAAAAGGGAGAAATGAATTATAGACCCGAAGGAGATAAGTATATCGAATCGGGCGAAAAAATATCTCGGGTGTATGATGCAAAAGACCAAACCATTTTTCCGCGTATGTGGAGTGATCGGGCAGATCACGTGCAAGCCTATCGGCAGTGGGAAAAAATACCGGAGGGCAAAAAAGCAACCTTTGGAAAGAACATAGATTTCTTATTGAGTTACCAGCTTGGCTTTATGTATTGGAGGTATTTCTTTTGGAACTTTGTTGGCCGTCAAAATGATGACCAAGGATTTGGGGATGTACTTCGCGGAAATTGGATCAGTGGAATAAAAGCCATTGATAAAATGCGACTTGGCCCACAAGATAACTTGCCTGATGACATGGCAAACAACAAAGCCAGAAACACGTATTTCTTCTTGCCATTAATACTGGGTATCATTGGTTTGGTGTGGCATTACAAAAAATCTAAAGAAGATGCCATCGTTGTAACAACCCTCTTTTTGTTTACCGGATTTTTTATAATCTTGTATCTTAATTTTCCAGCTCATCAGCCACGCGAACGAGACTATGCCTATGTGGGCTCTTACCAAACCTTTATGATTTGGATTGGTCTTGGCGTTTTATCCTTAATTGATTGGTTGTCGAAAAAAGTGAATCCGGCAATGGCTACCGGTGCCGTTACCGTAGCTACGCTTGCCGGTGTTCCATACCTAATGGCCAACCAAAATTGGGACGACCATAGCCGTGCAAATCGCTACACCGCATTGCATTTTGCCATCAATTATCTTGAGTCGTGTCCGCCAAATGCCATCTTGTTTACCAATGGCGACAATGACACCTATCCGCTTTGGTATGCACAAAACGTAGAAGGCATTCGCTCAGATGTGCGCATCATTAACCTTAGTTTGTTAAACACAGATTGGTATACGGACAACCTGAAACGCAAAGTATATGATAGCGAAGAAGTGCCATTTAGTATGACACGAGACAAATACATCGGAGAAAAAAGAAACTACGTAGTGTATTACAATAACCCGCAAATTGCGCAGCGCTACGGGATGAATCAAACAGACCATTATCCGCTAAAAAACATTATTCAGTTTATCAATGATGATAATGATCCGTTGGCACAAGTTCAGTCTAACTCTGGGGAGTCCTTTAATTATTTCCCAACCAAGAAATTTTATATGCTGGTTGATAAAGAGCAAGTGAAAAAATCGGGAGTGGTACCGGAAAAAGACTGGGATAAAATTGTAGATACCATTAAATGGGAAATTGGAAACAACGCATTGATGAAGGCAGATTTGGTAACACTAGATATTGTTGCTTCAACAGATTGGACTCGTCCTATTTGCTTTGCCATCACTACAGGCAGCGATGTATATTTAAATATGCAGCAATACTTCCGTATCAATGGTTTGGTTTACCAATTGGTTCCGGTATTGAACAGTGAGCCAAACGAAGGCACCATGGGAAGTATCAATACCGATATTTTGTTTGATAACATGATGAACAAATTTAAGTGGGGCAATATGGATAAGCCGGGCATTTATATGGATGAAACTATCTTGCGTCAAACCAATAATTACCGAAACTTATTTTACCGCCTTGGTGCCAAACTTATCATGGAAGGCGATACGGCAAGAGCGATCGCTGCACTCGACCGAAGTGTAGAGGTGATGCCTTTGGAAAACGTGGCATACAATCAGCTGAATTTGGCAATTGGTCAGGCATACTATGGTGCGGGAGCGATGGAAAAAGGTGACGAACAAATCAGAAGAGTTGCCAAACAGTATGCACAAAAGCAAAAGTATTTTGCCAGCTTCAAGGGCACAAGCAAATACCAACAGGTTGCAACTGAAATTAGCGAAGCTAACGATATGCTTGGCTATGCCATGAATATTGCACAAACCACCAATCGTCCGGAATTGGCCAAAGAAATTTCGCAAATGGCAAGTATTCCTTCTGCACCAATCGGGAGATAATTCCATATTAATAAACTATTTTGCGGGCCCGAACAGCAATGTTCGGGCCTTGTTATGTATAACCCATGAGAGAAAACGATAAGAATACAGTATACGGCATACATGCTGTGGAAGAGGCAATGGCTTCGGGAAAAGAAATCAATAAATTAATTGTAATTAAGGGACAGCAGCGCCATGCTTTGGTTGAACAATTGCTATTGGTTGCCCGCAAAAAAGGAATAACGGTGCAACAAGTGCCACGTGAGTCAAACGCTTTTCCACGCGACAGAAATCACCAAGGCATTGTGGCGCACATTTCACCGGTTGCCTATTATCAACTTGAAAACGTGTTGCCCGATTTGTTTGAAAAAGGAATTGAACCTGCCATACTTGTACTTGATCACATTACGGATGTGCGCAATTTTGGCGCCATAGCCCGCTCGGCATACAGCTTGGGTATGCACGCTATTGTGATTCCCAAACAAGGCTCGGTGCAAGTAACAGATGATGCCATTAAAACCTCTGCAGGCGCATTGATGAATATTCCGGTATGTCGCGAAGCAAATATGAAAACCGTGATGGAATTGCTTAACCAATCAGGGATACATACTGTGGGATTAACCGAAAAAGCCAATAAAGAATTGCCTTTTGTTGCACTTACAGGTCCGGTGGCCATCATTATGGGTAGCGAAGAAACCGGGTTGAGCAATGATGTGTTGAAACGATGTGCCGCCTTGGCCAAAATACCCATGTCGGTTGCTAACGTGGGATCGCTTAATGTGTCGGTTGCAGCAGCAATTGCGATGTATGAGCGCATACGCCAGGCACAATAAAATTTGAATCATGTAAGTATCTCATTTTATAACTTGCAGCCATGAATGAATTAAACAACTACCTTCTTACTCATTATTTTCTAGAAAACGCACTGTCGGCATTTGCACGGTTTGGGCTTATTTTATTTTTGGGACTTTTATTGAAGCATTATGGCGCCAATATGATTAGTCGCCAATCGTTTCGGATGTTTAAGCAGTTTTCCCACAATCAATTTTCAGAGGTTTTTGTATCCATGCTTAGCAGGCCCGTAGAGCGACTGCTCACCTTAATTATTCTTTATTGGGCATTTGTGCAACTTACCTTTCCACATAGCTGGGACCTTGCTCACCATAACGAATACGGACTTAAGTGGTTGATAAAAGTAGTATTTGGAGTGGTTGTTTTTTACCGGGTTACATTGCTTTTTTTACGTGTTACAGATTTTTTTACGCATGTGTTGCAAAACAGAGAAGATGCTCCCATATCGGTAGAGCTGTCTAATTTTTTAAAAGAGTTGATTAAGGTATTGGTGGTGGTATTGTTTGTGTTTGCCGGATTGCGTTTTGTGTTTAAGGTAAATATTACCGCACTGGTTGCATCGCTTGGTATTGGTGGATTGGCTATAGCCCTTGCTGCACAAGATACCCTTGCCAACCTACTGGCATCCTTTATTATTTATATTGACAAGCCATTTAAAGCAAACGACCTGGTAGAGTTTGACGGGATATCGGGTCGTGTGGAACATGTAGGATTTCGGACCACACGAGTAAGAACGCTAGATAGAAGCCTACTTACGGTACCCAATAAAAAACTAATTGATGCCGCGCTAAACAATGTAACCCTAAGCGAATCAAGAAGGGTGAAGTTTAACATAAGTGTAACTTATACAACCTCGCATGAACAGATACAGGCGATTGTAGAAGATATAAAAACGGCCATACAAAGACACCCTAAAACCAACGATGATTATTTTGTGCGTTTCAGCGATTTTAGCAGCAGCTCGCTTGATATACTGGTTTTATATTTTGTGATGAGCAACGAGTTTGCCGATATGATAGAGGTGAAGGAAGAAATCAATTTTCAGATAATGGAAATTGTACATAGACATAAAGCCTCTTTCGCATTTCCATCACAAAGTGTGTATGTAGAAAAATTACCGGTAAGTAATAATAGCCACGCATAGCAAGATTGGTTTTTATTCTTCCTAATTCTTTATATCTTGCTGTTAGTTAAATAGTTCAATTGATTTAATCCTCATTATTCCTAACCTATGAAAACCCCTACCCGTACTACCCCTTTTGCAGCATACCTTATATTGGGTTTGCTGTTTTCCGGTTTGCTTTTAAGCAGTTGCGAACGAGAAGATAAAACTTGTGTAGAAAAAGACAGAACTTATTTAGATACCCCATTATGGAGATTAAGCGAATATGAGCATGAAATATTTAGTATTTACAAAGGCAATGATACCTTTCGTCTTAAAGAATCATCAACCGATATTATTCACACATTTACATCTGATCAAGTAATCCTATATTATACATATAATACAGATTCAGAACCGGATGATAAGTGTTTACGATATACAAAATATGAAAATAAAAAAATAGTGTTTTACCAAACGGATAACAAATCCGAATTGTCTATAAGCATTAAACGTGAAAGGTCTGGATGGGAATTCTTTATTTATTTCCAAAGAGTACCTTTTTATTGTTATTCTGTGGCATTTATCGGTGAAAATTTTATTACATACAAAGAATATACAATTAATGGTATAAGATATGAAAATGTATATAAAATCATTGCAAATCAAGAATATGATTCTTCATTTAATGACTATTACGCTTTATATAATAAAGCTGATGGTCTCTTAGAAATAAAATTACCGGGAGGTAACACCTTTTCAAGGGTGCAGTAATTACCATATCCCTTACTTTCATTAAAATGTAACTTATGTAACACAGTACCGTTTTCTAAAGCCTACATTTGAATATGCAACCGCAACACAAATGGATAAAACTTGCACTGGTGTGTATGATTTGTATTGTCGGTGCTTACTTAATCGTAAAACTTATTCAACTCATCTAAAAAAAAACAGCATGAAAAAAAACGTAGGAAACATTGACAAAGTAATCAGGGTATTGGCAGCGGTAGTATTCGGTGTATTATACTTTACAGGCACAGTTACCGGCACACTTGGTTTGGTATTGCTGGTATTGGGCGTTGTATTTCTAGCAACCAGTGCCATGGGTTTTTGCCCCATATATGCCATTGTGGGTATGAATACCTGTCCCATTAAGAAAGCGTAATATTTACAACGGCTACAAACGCTAAAAAAGGGTTTTAGCTTAGGGTAAAAAACTCTTCTTTTTCTGTAGTATGGTTTCGAATAATGCCTGCACTTACCAGGTTGATGAGCATTTTTTGTGCCCGCCAGCGAGAAATATTCAACAACTTGCAAAGCTCTTTCAACGTGATGCGGTGGTTTTTATCAAGGTAATGTAAAAGGGATTGTTCGTGTTTGGTGTAAGTAATAAGTGTGTTGGTTTGGGCCGTGCTGCGTTTCAACACATCAACTACAACCTTGCTTGCAAGCAATGATTGGTCTTTTACCCGGATATGAACCCACCACTTGCCTTGTTCATCTTTTGCATAATAAGGTTTTTGAGACCCTTCAGGCACTATGGCTTCAATAATGGTTTTATCGCCCATTTCCCATTCGTGCAATTCCAATTTGATTTCGGGTTTGCAATAAAAGGAAGCAGCCAAATCAAGCATATATTTTTCGTCTTCGCTTTTTACCCCGGCAAGCGTTCCACTGTCATTTACTCCCACAAGTAGGCGTCCACCTTTGTGGTTGGCAAATGCACACAAGGTTTTGGCAATTTTTGATGCACTCGAAATGTTTTTTTTAAAATCAAGTGTATCCGATTCGCCTTTGGCTATCAGCTGAAGTATTGGATGGAGGGCCATGTTGCAATATAGTTAACCTGTTTATTGCGCAGATGTTTTTCTTGCCAGCCACAAACCTGCAAATGTGAGCCCCCCATTAATGAGCAACATTTCAATGCCAAATTTATACCCGGCAAACAGTACTTCAGAAAAAGTATTGAGGCCATAGCAAACCGCAGGAGCAGCCACACACACAGCTACCACGGCTTTGCCATGCACCTGAAATTTTGATAGAATGCCAAAGGCAAACAAGCCCAGCAAAGGCCCGTAGGTATAGCCCGCAATATCAAGCAGGATGAAGATGATAGATGAATTGTTGAGCCACTTGAAAAACAACACACAAAGCAAAAACACAGCAGCAAAGGAGAGGTGAACTGTTTTGCGTATCTGTGCCTGCTGTAAATCGCTTAAATTAGGATTGCGCTTGATGCCCAACATATCAATGCAAAAGGAAGAGGTAAGAGCCGTAATGGCACCATCGGCTGAAGGGAATAAAGCAGAAATAAGTCCGATGATGAAGATAATGGAAATAACAGGCGGCAGGTAATCAAGGGCAATGGTTGGGAAAATAGCATCTCCTGTTTGGCCAATGCCATGTTTTTCGGCAAATAGGTAAAGCAATCCGCCCAGCAGCAAAAACAGGAAGTTTACAAGCACCATGATGGTACTAAAAGTCATCATGTTTTTTTGCGAATCGCCCAACCGCTTTACGCTGATGTTTTTTTGCATCATTTCCTGGTCGAGCCCGGTCATGCTAATGGTAATAAACGCACCTCCCAAAATCTGCTTCATGAAGAATTTTTTATCCTGCGGGTTGAAAGAAAATATTTGGGTAAACCCTTTGGCATTCATGGCAGATAATGCATCGCCAACGCCCATGTTTAGTTCACTCAAAATGTACACCACACAAACCACCAAAGCCAGTAGCATAAAAAAAGTTTGTAGCGTGTCGGTCCACACAATGGTTTTTACACCACCATTATAGGTGTACAGCAATATCATCAATAAAATAATGAGTGTGGTAGCCAAAAATGGAACACCTAGCTTATCCAAGATAAACAGTTGCATGACATTGATAACAAGATACAGCCGTAAGGTGGCACCCAGTGTGCGTGAAACAATAAAAAACAAGGCTCCTGTTTTGTATGCTTCCATACCTAGTCGCTGTTCAAGGTATGAGTAGATGGAAGTAAGATTTAACCGATAATACAAGGGTAACAGGATAAATGCCACCGCAAAATATCCGATAAAATACCCTATGACTACTTGAAAATAGCTGAATGCGGCCACATTTACCGTACCCGGCACGCTGATAAAGGTGACCCCCGAGAGCGAAGTACCAATCATGCCAAATGCCACAAGTAGCCAGTTGCTGCTTTTGTTGCCAATAAAAAAAGTTTCGTTGGTACTGCCCCGCGAAGTGATGTAGGCAATAAACAAGAGCAGTGCAAAATAGCACACCACAAAAAAGAGTAAAAGCATTGGCGACATGCAGGCAAAACTAATTGGAAAAGGAAAAAGATAAGGCTAAGTTAATCACATATGGAGGAATAATTGGCCAAAAAAGGACATCAAATTTCATATACATTTGCCCGTGATGAATTATCCCTCGCAGTTAATTGAAGAAGCGGTAAATGAACTTTCAAAGTTTCCCGGCATAGGCAAAAAGTCGGCCATGCGCATGGTCTTGTATTTGCTGAAACAGCAGGAAACCGATGTAACCCGAATGGGTGAAGCCATTATTAAATTGCGTTCCAATATCCGGTATTGTAGCAGGTGTGGCAATGTGAGCGATGCCGAACTATGTAATATATGCAGCAACCCCAAGCGCAACCAACAACTGATTTGTGTGGTAGAAGACCTGCGTGATGTGATAGCTATTGAAAACACAGGCCAGTTTAATGGTACCTATCATATTCTAGGGGCGCTTATCTCGCCCATTAATGGCATTGGTCCCGATAAGTTGAATATAGAAAAACTCATCCAGCGCATTTCAGATGAGCACACACAAGAAGTGATATTGGCACTAAGTGCTACGGTTGAAGGAGATACCACAGCCTTTTATGTTTCAAAAAAACTAAATACGTTGCCCGTTAAAATATCGTCTATATCCCGTGGCATTGCAATAGGTGGCGAGCTGGAATATGCTGATGAAGTAACCCTGGGCCGCAGCATTGCCCTGCGCATGCCGTTTCAGGGGTAACTTAATTTATCTGCGTTTATATTTTACAGTTGTTGGAATTTAGTCACAATCTTGCCATCTTTCATCACGATCATGGGACTATTTATTAGATTTTTTGAAAAGCACCAGTTTGCGTGAGGCAATTTCAAGGTACTTCACAATTTTATCTCTTTCTTCTTTCAGCTATTCACTTGTTTCCTTTATACTGTTTTTGTAAATATCTGTCCAAAGATTTCATTATTTCTGTTTAAGAATTTTATTTTATATTCTGTTTCAAAAGCCAATCAATAACATTAATTTTTTGTACACCATCAATGCTTGTATTGTCGTAATCAAGTGTAAGCAAGTATTTAGGATAATGGTCACGAATATTACTAAATGCCGAAATTTCACGGACAAAAGTTTTTTCGTCATTAACAGTAAATGCTACCTGATAGTACTCACTTTCATTGTTGGGTTTTTGTACGATAAAGTCAATCTCTTTGTCATTATTTTTTCCCACATAAATTTTGCCACCACGCCTCAACAGCTCAAAATAAACTACGTTTTCCAATTTGCGTCCTAAGTCAGCATCATATTTGTTCGTAGTAGTTATATTCTTTAATCCTAAATCCACTAAATAATATTTTTTGTTTGTTGTGAGTAGCTCTTTTCCCTTTATGTCGTAACGAGATGCCGGATAAATGATATAGGAATTGGCCAGAAAATCTAAATACTTACTAATTGTGTTGTGCGAAATAGTTTTCTTGGAATTTTTGTTAAGAGCAACTGCAATATTGGTTGGCGAAATGTAAGAGCCAACGCTGTTAAACACAAAACTAATTACACGATTCAGATTATGAAGATTACGTAGTTTATAGCGTTGTGCAATGTCTTTCATTATGACAGTATCGTAAATAGACTGCAAATAATCACTTACTAAAGTTTCATCTATTTGAGCTAGCGTAACAGATTCAGGGAAGCTGCTCGTATTAATATATTGACGAAATAGTTTGTCAGTGTTTTTCTCCTTGCTGTTTGCCAAGGCATATTCTGCAAATGAATAGGGCTGTACATTTACTGCGATATACCTTCCCGTTAACAATGTTGCCAACTCACTTGAAAGCAAATAAGCGTTTGAACCAGTAACGTAGAGGTCAATACTTTTATGGGTAAACAAACCATTGACCAGTTTTTCAAAATTATCTACTAATTGTACTTCGTCCAAAAACACATAATGCTTTTTGTTGCCCGAGATGTTTTTTATGATTTCGTCATAAAGCGTTGTCCATTGAGTTAGGTGTAAATTTTCACGCTCTTCGAAATTTATAAAGACGATACTTTTCTTTGCAACACCGCTATTAATCAGTTCATTTTTGAACGCTTCCAACAGTGTGGACTTGCCGCTACGTCTTACACCTGTTACAACCTTAATGAGTTTTTGATCTTTGAGTTGCCTCAGTTTTTGTAGATATATTTCTCGACTTATCATTCGATTTTCGTTTTAAGTCATCAACATTTTATTTGTCAAATATATAAGTCTTATTGACGAAAAAATATATATTTATTGTTTTTTGTCAATAAGAAATTTTTAAATTCATTGCTTCGTGCCGCAGCATTGCCCTGCGCATGCCGTTTCAGGGGTAGTAAAAAACGGACTTGCATTAGGCGTCAATATTTTAACAAGCCTTTTTGTTGTGCATATATCTGAAAAGTCTGTCTGTCGTTTTTTAAACCCAATTTATGTGACAACTTACTTTTACGTTTTTTTACTGCCTCAACCGAAATGTTGAATTGATGAGCCAAATCTTTGTTGTAGGCATGTGTAACAATGGCCAGCAAAAATTCATATTCGGTTTGGCTTAATTCATTATACGCTTTTAATGAAAAGTTATTCCCCGAAATAATATTACAAATGGTATCAATTTCTGTTTTTGCCACATAAGCAAATGCACCGTTTGCGCCTATAACTTCAAGGTATTCCGGAAACTTATATGCTGTGATAAAAATAACAGGAATGTGAATACCCGCTGCGTTCATAGATTGAAAAATTTCACAGCCATTTTTTAGAGGCAAACTATAATCAATGACAATAAAATCAGCCTGAATTTCAGAGAGGTCATTCAGAAAAGAAATCCCATCATGATATATTTTAGACACGTGGCAATTGTACTCGCGCTCAAGGCGAAGCTTAAGTGCCTTGGCATACATTACTTCATCTTCAATAATTATTACGCGCGTTGAGCCTGGCTCATTTGCGGGGGGGGGGGGGGATTTATTTCATTGTAGGGCTTCATAGAAATACAATTTTATAAAACGAATTTTTAAATTAAAACACAATTTTCAAAAATGCTAAAAAAGTATCCGGCCGGGTAACAAAAATTACACGGTAGTACCCAAAAAGTACCCCACCGGGTAATGGGTGGGCGGTTAGGTTTGTAATGCTAATTATAAAACCAACACACCCATGATACACCACCACCCGATTTAGCTGCGCAAGTTAGTGCAGCAAATACAAAAAGCAAGGCCTTTCGCCCATTTGAGCCTGTTGACGGATGAGCAACGTATCAGGAATGGGTACAACATTCAACAACAATTTTAAAAACAACAAAATGAAAAAAATAAAAACAACCTTATTGCTGTGGGCAATGATTGCCCTTGGCATAGCAAGCGCTGTAGGTCAGGGCACTGGCCCTGAAACATACTGCCCTTGTATACCAGACACAAACATTATAACGATACATGAAAAGTTGTTTGATTATGATGTTATTTGTAATCATCAAGGCCCTTGGGGAGGTGTTGTACCAGGAGTTTATGTTACTATTGTTTATAGACAGGTAAAATGCAACCAGCTTGTTACAAATGAAATCATTTCTTCAACTTTACATACTTCTTATTTTCAATTGAAGGATGTAAATCTATGTAATCAAGTAGATCCAATACGTTTATATGCAGATTTACCCAATCACCCTAACAATACAACAAATCAAAACGAGTGGTGGATTTTTCAAAGAGAAATAATGGAATGGGCTATAAATAAATTTTTACCGCCTACCAGCAATGGGCCAAACTATGTTTCCTTTGCTTCTGGCTGTTGGGCAAGTGTGCGTGTGGTTTGGCCTCCTGGCACAAAATTGTATATTTCAAGAGGCGACTTGGGCGGATTTGATTCCCTAACAGTCACACACAGTTTTATGTCAGTACCATGTGAGGGTGCAACATGTTGTATCATGGATATAAAAGATAGGTATAACGGAACAATCATTCAGGGAGATTGCAGCGCTGCAACATTCCCGGCTGGATTTATACCAACGATAAAAACAATAAATCCTACAACAGGAGCAACAATTACCTACACAGGTGTAGTTACTCAAAATACGGGTTGCTTACCCCGCTGTATATTTGATCCTACACAGAGCTATTTTACAACAGATGTACAAGAAACGAAACAGCAAATGATGCTAACTGCCTATCCTGTTCCATTCAATGAATTCATACTTATACATGCTGAGAAGGATATAGTAGGTATAACACTATTTGATAGCAACGGAAGGATAATTGAACAGGCTAGATTTGAAGGTAAAACAATATATACAGAGCAGTTGCCTAAGGGCATTTACTATGTGCAAATTGAATTTGCTGACAAATCAATTAAAAGCCTGAAAGTGGTGAAGTAAAATTTTATGGGTAATGCCTTTTCACAAAGGCATTACCTATTTTTGTTTAATAAATGCATACAATTCGTATAATAATATATTTACTATTTAGCCTGTCATCATACTATCTGAATGCGCAGGTGGTCTCAACATGGCATCAATATAAAAAGAGTAAACAATCACCGGGCTGGTTAAATACAGCAAGTACCATAGTTGATAAAAAAGGCGATTATTATGTAATTATAACTACTCCAACAACAGGAGGTACTATTGATAGTGCAGGTCATACAGTTACTATTGACAGTGTTGGTCCTTTAGGCTCATGTACTACTTTGGCCAATTCCGGCTGGATACAGCAAATAGTGGTAATAAAGTACACAAAAGATAATCAATATTTATATCACTTGCGATTTTATGGTGTTATATGTAATCCTAACGGAGCATCAAGTTCTTCGTATACAAACCATATAAGTAGAAACATTGATAGTGCCAATAATCTTGTATTGACTTTTATAGATGCACCAACTAATTTTTATTTATACAATACCAATGGGTCACTTTATCAGGATATGGTTGTAAATAAAACCAACAATAGTCTATGTATTTTTAATATATCTATAAATGAAAATGGAGGCTACAATTGGATTAACTATTTAAATCTACAAAACTGGCTTATTAATCAGACGGTGAATATAAATTATACTAGAATACTTGATAATAAGCTGTTAATTGATATTCATACAAACAGATCAAACGTATTTTTAGATTCTATTTCTGTATATCATAGCCAGACAGGAATGTCAACATATACTTATACTATGTATGGCGGGAGTAATTCATTTTACTGTAATTTAAATGGTTCATATTTATCAACAGGTAAGATGTACAACCAATTCCCGGCATCTAATATTAGATCTACAAACTCTAGTGTTGCTACGGATAATCATTCAATATACAGGCTGGTAAATTATGAAGGACAATTACCCGATACAATCATTTATGCAAATGGGGTAAAAATGCCCCTTGACAGCGGATATAATATGGTGCTGGAGAAATTTGTAAATGACAGCTTGTGTTGGGCTAAAAAAATATACAGATATTACCCGATTTTTGGATTGAATTTCCGTAGAATTCATCGGATTGCATATGATACAGATTTAAATCAGATTATCACTATGATGCTATTTGTTGACAGTAATACGGTATTCTATGAACCTATTTCCAAACCGTCTATCGTATTCAGCTCGATTATAAAATTTGATACAATAGGTAATATATTAACTCAAACAAATATCAGCAACAATTTTGGGTCTGGTGTAACACCATCTTTACTTTATTACAATCCATATAAAAAAACGTATGGATTGGTGTGTACAACTATTTATGGAATAAATATTAATGGCAAAGAGTATCTAAAAGACATGAATCCACGCCCGGGGCCTTACTATATTGAATTTAACAGTACCGATAGTGTATTATCCGTTGACCGCGTTAGCGGTACAGATAATACCGAAGGGGGAAATATTTTTTCGAGCACCTTAATATGGCAAAACAACATCAACTACTCTATTTCTAATAGAAATTATACAATCCTACCGCACGAATTTGACCGATTAGATTCAATAAAGTCAAAATGCAAAGGATATTACAGCTACATTCCATCTGCTAGCGGTGCAATAATTATCAATCCAATAAAAATGCAAATTGATACAATAGTTTGTAACCAATATCTTTCCCCAAGCGGTAAATTGTTGGATTCAACAGGTTTTTATTTAGATACGTTTGCTGTGGCAGGTAGCAGTTGTGTAGAAGTAGCCAGAATAAACCTTAGAGTAAGAAACAATAAAAATACCATCACCCAAACCCACTGCGGTCCGCTTGTCGCGCCATCCACACGTTTTGTGATGGACACCACGGGCGTGTACAAAGATACACTCGTAAATCAATCCGGTTGCGACAGTTTGCTTACCATTTCATTCACCCAATTGCGCAAAACCGATACCACCC
>CAYSBE010000017.1:0-2156 GCA_964429245.1 uncultured Bifidobacteriaceae bacterium
ATGATTGAATTATCAATTAAAAGTTCCCATTTCGGGAACATTTATTATATTTGCAACAGAAATATCGGTAGTGAGAGTTATTGCAAAGAAAGCACTTAGAGATTTTTGGGAAAACCATACTGATTGCGAGCAGCAATTAAAGGCATGGTATGAGGAGGCATCAGCGGCTTTGTGGAGAACCCCCAGAGATATCAAAAGGGATTATCCAAGTGCCAGTTTTCTGGAAGATAATCGTGTTGTCTTTAATATTAAAGGGAATAATTATCGGTTGATTGTGAAAATCAATTACAGGTTTGGTATGGTTTGGATTAGATTTATCGGAACCCATGCCGAATATGATAAGGTTGATGCCACTACGATTTAAAATTTAAAAAGAAGAGGAACAATGGATATAAAACCAGTAAAAACCGCCAAAGACTACAAGCAGGCAATGACTCGCTTAGAGGAGATTTTTGATGCCCTTCCCGGAACAAATGAAGGAGATGAATTAGAAATACTTGCACTTCTAATTGAAAAGTATGAAAATGAAAAGTTTCCCATTGAGACTCCAGATCCGATTGAAGCTATCAAGTTCAGAATGGAACAACTGGGTTATAAGCAACGCGACCTGGAAGATATCATTGGTTACAAAGGACGAGTGAGCGAGATATTAAATAAGAAAAGGAAACTTACCCTTGAAATGATTCGTAAAATTCATGATGCACTCAATATTCCGGCTGAAGTGTTGGTAAAAGAGTACTAAATCAAGTTCATTTCAAAATGTGGATTAACACTTCGTATAGCTTGCTATCTAATGGCTGTTCCAGCTTACAATGCCAAAAAAATGTAATGCCAATGTTGATAGGTACTATTACTCTCTCAATCTTCTATATAGCATCCGATAGGCTCTGTTTTGGGTACACGAATGGGTTGGTTTGAAACAAGTGCTTCCAAGGCATCTATTAATTCATGTTCGGTTATCACTTTACGTTTTTTACCCAACTCATATGCCCAATTGTCGATACGGCCACGGTACCTAATCATACTTTTATTATCCATTACAAACACTTCAGGTGTTTTTGTGGCTTTCATTTGCGTGGTAAAGTGTTTATCCAAATCGAAATACATCGGAAACGAAATGGCATATGTTTGCATAAATGCTTTGATTGAGGTTGCTGTGTATAGCTTACCGGGAACAATGCCATAAAATGTTACGCCCTGAGGAGCATATTTTTTGTTGAGGTTATTTAAGGTAAGCGAATAACTTTGACACAACGGACACTCAGGCGACATCATGATGAAAACGGTAGCATTGGAACCAGATTTAGGCAAAATGGGTTTACCATTCAAATCTGTAAGGCCATTGGTTGTGAATGCAGCAAAAAGTTGAAAGTAAATAAGTATGTATACCACAATTATTTTCATGCAACAAATTAACCCAAAATATGACACAGATTTGCACACTTCAAATCAAAATGTCCGTTAAGGTGTTATTAAATTATATACCAAATAAACAATAGCGATGAATAACTGTTTAAAATTTTTGAACCTAAGCCTGATATTGTTATTATTCATAGCATGCGATAGCCAGGTGGTAAAAAGTCAGCAACCCGTTAAACAAACACAGAAAACAGATATGACACAAACAGATACCATAACCCTCGGAGCCGGATGTTTTTGGTGCGTAGAAGCCGTATTGCAACAAGTTAATGGTGTGGTTTCAGTAAAATCAGGCTATAGCGGTGGCAGCATTAAAAATCCAACATATAAAGAAATTTGCTCGGGCCTAACAGGCCATGCAGAAGTTTGCCAAGTGGTTTATCAACCCCAAGTGATATCATTACCCGAGTTGTTAAAAATATTTTGGTACACGCATGACCCTACCCAACTCAACCGCCAAGGTAATGATATAGGAACTCAGTACCGTTCAGCTATATTTTACCACAATGATGCACAAAAGCAAATAGCTGAAACACTCAAAGCCGAACTGGATAAATCAGGAGCTTGGGAAAAACCAATTGTAACAGAGATTTCAGCATTTACCATTTTCTACCCGGCTGAAGATTATCACCAAAACTATTACAACGAAAATTCCGACCAACCTTATTGCAGCTATGTCATTAAACCCAAACTCGAAAAGTTTGATAAGGTGTTTAGTGAATATAAAAAGAAGTAGG
>CAYSBE010000017.1:2256-22955 GCA_964429245.1 uncultured Bifidobacteriaceae bacterium
TCAGTGCCCTTCTATACATCCCAATTGTATTCTGCAACCCCAAGTAAAGTGCATCGCAGATGAGGGCGTGTCCGATGCTTACTTCAAGCAGGCTGGGAATGTTTTGGGCAAAAAATTTCAAGTTGTCGAGCGATAGGTCATGTCCGGCATTGATGCCGAGCCCAAGCTCGTTGGCTCGTTTGGCTGCTTCAAAATACTGTTGTATGGCTACATCTCTGTCCGATTGATAATGATGGGCATATTGTTCGGTATACAATTCAATACGGTCGGTACCGGTTTGTTTGGCGCCATCAATCATACGCATATCGGCATTTACAAAAATGGATGTGCGAATCTGATGTGAGTGAAACAATGCAATGATTTCTTTCAGATAAGCTTGCTCACTGATGGTGTCCCATCCGTGGTCTGAAGTAAGTTGATGTTGTGTGTCAGGCACCAAAGTAACCTGTGTAGGTTTTACTTCCAACACCAGGTCAATAAATTTCTGTTCTTTGGGGTTACCCTCAATATTCAACTCAGTAGTGAGCACTTTTTTTAATTCACGCACATCAGCATAGCGAATATGCCTTTCATCCGGCCTTGGATGCACGGTAATACCATCAGCACCAAAACGTTCGCAATCCAGTGCAGCTTTTATTACATCGGGATTGTTTCCACCACGTGCATTGCGCAGTGTGGCAAATTTGTTGATGTTTACGGAGAGTTTAGTTTTGTTCATCATGCAAATGTGATATCACCTTCATCAACCAACTTTTCGCCTTTAAGTTTCATAATGAGTTGCGCAACTGTTACCACATCTTTCTGGCAGTAGTTTTTGATGCGCTCCAGGGCTTTTTCTTTCCAATATACTTCCCACACCATGCTGCCGTCAATATCATCTTTGGGTGTAGGAATATCAAATACAGCAGCCAGTAGTTCAAGCGAGGTAAAGTTTTTATAATCGCCAAATTTCCATAGCTCCATTGTATCAATATGATTTACCTCCCAAGGTTTTTTGCCAATAATATTTAATGTTGAAGGTATATTGATACCATTTGCTAGCATTCTTCGACATAAATAGGGGAAGTCAAACTCTTTGGCATTGTGCCCGCAAAGCAAATTATCTGGTTGGCTAAAATACTTATTAAGCAATTGATTGAATTCATTTAACAAAATGGCTTCGTCATCTCCATAAAAGGATTTTACCCTGAACTGCCAAAAATTACCACTGCGGTTAAAATAGCCGGCAGAAATGCAAATGATTTTTCCGAACTCGGCATAAATACCTGCTCGAGGATAAAGTGATTCGGGTGTATCTTTATCATCTTTCTTCAGAAACTGTGCTTTTTTATTCCAAAGCTTTTGCCATTTTTCGGGCGCACTTTGGTAATCGGGATATTGAGGCACAGTTTCAATATCAAGAATAAGTAATTTAGTTAAATCAATATGTTCAATCATAGCTATTTGATTAAAGTTCGAATCTACAAAATACATGATACAAATCAGCAAATTGCATCAGGATTATCGTTTAAATTCGTACTATGTTTAAAGTAGTAGCCATCACCATACTGTTTGCAACAGTATCGTGCACTAAAAAGGAGCAAAGTATCAAACCTACACGCGAAGATATTGTGGTTTCGGTCTATGCATCGGGTTATATCAAAGCCGCATCACAATATCAGGCATTTTCCAATGTAAGTGGTATCATACATCATGTGTGGGTGCAAGAGGGTGATACGGTGCAGGATGGTCAGCCCATGTTTGCGTTGCTCAATGAAACTTCAAAATTATCAAAAGAAAATGCTGCGCTTGCTGCCGAATACAATGACTATGCTACCAACCAGGCCAAACTAAGGGAAATGGAAATTAATATTGACTTTGCCCGCAATAAAATGCAAAACGATTCGCTGCAGTGGATAAGGCAACAAAGCTTATGGGCACAGCAAATTGGCTCACGTAACGATCTCGAACAGCGCGAACTTGCCTACAAAAATTCGAAAACAGCTTTTTATGCCGCATCACTAAGATACGATGACATGAAAAAACAACTGCAGTTTTTATCGCGTCAATCCAAAAAGAATCTCAGCATATCACAACAGCAGCTAAGCGATTATACTGTAAAAAGCGAAATACACGGAAGGGTTTACAGCATACTCAAAGAAAAAGGGGAGATGGTAAACCCGCAAACACCCTTGGCTGTGTTGGGTTCTGCCAATGATTTTATTATTGAGTTGCAGGTAGATGAATATGATATTGTAAAAATAAAAAGCGGACAGAAGGTATTTGTAATAATGGACAGTTACAAAAACCAGGTATTTGAAGCTGAAGTTGTAAAAGTATTTCCGTTAATGAATGAACGCTCAAAAACATTTACAGTTGATGCTGCTTTTAAAAAAATGCCTAAAGTATTGTACCCTAACCTTACGGTAGAGGCCAATATCGTAGTGGATACCAAAACCGATGTGCTAACCATACCACTTAATGTTATCGGAGATAGCAATTATGTGATGAAGAAAAACGGTGAAAGGGTGAGGATAGAAACCGGATTGCGTGATTATAAGAAATCAGAAGTATTATCAGGAATTACAGAAACGGATGAACTCATACAGCCCTGATGAAAATTAAACTGCTTGCCAATATTGCCTATTCACTGATGCTCGCAAGGCTGAAGCAAACTATTGTGGCCGCTGTGGGTGTTACTTTCGGTATCACCATGTTTATTACGCTGCTGGGTTTTATGCATGGATTGAATGATATGCTTGACGGACTCATTTTAAACCGCACACCGCATATCAAGTTGTACAATGAAATTAAAGCCAACCCACAACAACCCATTACACTTTCCGATTACTTTAAGGAATATTATTCCATTATCGAATCTGTGAAGCCGGGCACAGGTCGTAAGCAGATTGCCAATGCAACAGCCATTGTCGATGCGTTGAAACAGGACAAACGCATAGCCGGTATTGCACCCAAACTCACCACACAGGTTTTTTACAACGTAGGGTCAATTGATTTGACAGGTGCAATAAACGGGGTAGATGTAGTGGAAGAGAATCGCTTGTTTCATTTCAGTGAATATGTAACAGCAGGTAATTACCTCGATTTGAAAACAGTTCCCAATAGTATTATTCTGGGTAAAGGTGCTGCCGATTTGATGCTGGCCAAAATTGGTGATGTGATACAAGTTACCAATACTAAAGGTCAACGTATGCCGCTTAAAGTTGTTGGCTATTTTCAGTCAGGCATACAGGATTACGATAAAGTACAAAGCTACACATCCATCAGCACAGCCCAGAAACTCATGGGTGAACCCAGCAACTATATTACCGATATTCAGCTGCGCCTTCATGATATCAATGCTGCACCGACTGTGGCCAAAGAATTTAACCGCACATTTGGTATTGAAGCCGAAGATATTCAAACAGCCAATGCACAATTTGAAACAGGCTCCAAGGTGCGTAGCCTGATATCGTATGCCGTAGGTATAACGCTACTTATTGTGGCAGGCTTCGGCATTTACAATATCCTCAACATGATGATTTACGAAAAGATGGATTCGATTGCCATCCTTAAAGCTACCGGATTTTCGGGTCGTGATGTGAATTTAGTTTTTATCATTATCGCATTAAGCATTGGTATTGTTGGAGGTCTAACGGGTTTGGTATTTGGTTTGTTATCCTGCCTAGCTATCGATCAGATTCCTTTTAATACTCCGGCATTACCCACCATAAAAACATATCCGGTAAATTATGATGTGGTTTACTACCTGATTGCACTCTCGTTTTCAACAGCCACTACATTTTTTGCAGGGTATTTTCCGGCACGCAAAGCCAGTAAAATTGATCCTGTAATTATCATTAGAGGGAAATAACATGAGCAGTAAAGTTATAGAAGCCCGGTCGGTAAACAAATATTTTCACGACCCGCTCACGGTGCAGGTTCTCAAGGATGTTTCGTTTAGTGTAAACCGTGGAGAGTTTGTTTCTGTTGTAGGTAAATCAGGATGTGGGAAGTCAACACTGCTATATGTATTATCAACCATGGATACCGATTATGAAGGCGATGTGCTGATAGATTTGGTAAGTACAAAAGGAAAATCGGATAAAGAACTTGCCAGCATACGCAATGAAAAAATAGGATTTGTGTTTCAGTTTCATTACCTCATCAATGAGTTTTCGGTATTGCAAAATGTGATGCTTCCGGGTTTGAAACTAGGAAAATATGCGGATAAAGAAATAGAAGAGCGAGCCATGCAAAAACTGAAAATACTGGGTATTGAGCAGGAGGCACATAAGCGAGCCAATCAACTCTCAGGCGGGCAGAAACAACGTGTAGCAATTGCCAGAGCCTTGATTAACGATCCACTCATTATTATGGGTGATGAACCAACAGGAAATCTGGACAAGAAAAACAGTGAAATAGTGTTTGATATATTTCGTGAATTATCATCTGTTTATAATCAGACACTATTAATCGTAACACACGACAACGAATTTGCACAACGTACCGACCGCATTATAGAGATGGAAGACGGGCGCATTATATCAGGGCACTAAAATTTTTATCGGATGCTATCTGAATTCGTACTTCACACCAAATACCTGCGAAAGCAAAGTTTCCGGCACATCGGTAGCCACCGCATTTTTGGGTGGGGTAGGTGTGACAGGTGAGTTTGTTGCCAGGTATTCAAGCATGGTACTGTGTAGGGTGTAAGGCGTATTTTGGGGATTGCTTACACCTTTTATTCGACAAAGCATATCATCAGGGTCGCCATCGCGTTCGCATGCTGCTATGGTATACATTTTCTGCAAGTCGAGCGGTTGACCCGCTACCTTAACTTCTTCCACACGTTTACCCATTTCACCCATTGCCTTAAACTTTACAGTCATGCCTTTGAACTTAATAACCCAACCGCCAAAACGTTTTGAAGCATCTTTGGCAAATACATTGTTCAGTTCTTTTTCGAGCCAGTCAAATATCTGTTGTCCGTTTACAGCAGCGGTTCGCACCGTACTGTCTACAGGCAGCATGTCAAAAATAAATCCTTTGGTGATGGGTATATTGCCTGTTTGGTCGGGGGTGGTGCGAGGTGGGCAAAAACGGAAACCGTTTGAGAGTACAATATTAATATCGGGCAAACGCCATTTTAGTGCATCCAACACCATGGTGTCTATGGGATTTTCAATTACGAAATACCTGTATAAAGGAATGGTACTATAGCCGACTATTTTATTGATGTCTTCTGCAAAAGGTTGTTCGTTTGCATTGATAAGTGCAGTAATTTCTTTGTCGGCTTTATATGTCTTCGGATCCAGCTCATCGAGAGCGTATGTTTCGGAAACAACTTTGCCATTCTGAATGGTAAGCGCTAAACGACCAATGAAAGAACCAAAAGCTCCCGGTTCAACTACTTTTGAGTATTTGCATACAATAGGTTCGCGCACCCTTTCATGTGTATCGCCACCAAAAATCATATCCACACCTTTGCAATCAGGATTATTGGCAAGCGACAATTGTTGTGATAAACCAAGATGTGAAAGAATAATGATATAGGCACAGCCTTCATCATTTTTTAGTACATCCACGTAGTGCGCCAGATTTTCTTCAGGTTGCGTATACAATATTCCCTTGCTGTAGTTGGGCGATTGGCGAATCGGAACAAGCGGGTCGGTATAACCGAGGAACCCAATTTTCACACCGGCAACATTCCATATTTTGTAAGGATGAAATATAAGTTCGCCACGTTTCCCATTTCCTAAATCGTGATACATATTGGCACATACTTTAGGTGCGGTGAGCCCACCCATAAGGGTTTGCATACGTTTTTTGCCATAGATTACTTCCCAGTTTCCCGGCAGGTACAAATCATAAGTTAGTGCATTCAAAATTGGAACGATGGCATTGCCGGTTGTTTTTACCGATAACTCACTTCCCTGAAACATATCACCGGTATCAATCAGAAACGTATTGGGATTTTTTTTACGTTGCTGTTTTACATATGTAGCCAGGTGTTCATATCCACCCGTCTTTCTGAAAACGGCTTGGTTATTTTC
Source organism: uncultured Bifidobacteriaceae bacterium (assembly GCA_964429245.1). Lineage (GTDB taxonomy): Bacteria > Bacteroidota > Bacteroidia > UKL13-3 > UKL13-3 > CAYSBE01. The sequence goes on from CAYSBE010000017.1 coordinate 8,292, forward strand.
CCAGAACAATTCATCATGTGGATGAATTTGACAATGTACATCAGTAGTCTGAAGAATATTGATGGTAACAGGTTTGTCATTCGAATTACTACCTGTTACATTTTCAACATCATTCGATTCATTTGCAAATATATTTGCAGGACCCAGCAGACTTCCCCCGGCACCGAGCAGTCCCAGGCTTTTAATGAAGTTTCTGCGATCAGTGTTATTGCTGGTTTGCTCTTTTTTGTTGGTCTGCTTTTCCATTATGTTGTTTACATTCTTAGAAATGAAAGTTAATGACAAAATTTATTTGCGACATATTTACTTTGTTAATGACTAACCGTTCATCAAGTTTATCATGTTGTATTTGTCCTTTGTAAAGATATAATAGTTGCATTTCTAAGCCATTTAAAAATCCACTGAAGATATATCTTACATCAATGTTGGTTTGCCAGTAAGATGGCATCGCATATTTGTTAAATGCGCTGTTTGATACATCAGGTAAATAGTATCTGCCATATCCGGCTTCCGTTTTCCATCCTGATTTATTAAAGGTTTTAGCAACTACTATATTGGCAGCATGTACATCTGCATAGCCTTCGTTGCGCTCACGAGCCATGAATGTAAAGAACGGATCACGCCCCCACTCACGCGGCATGAGATAGCGGCCATCTTTGGTTATTCTATTGTAATTAAAGAGGACTGACCAATTATCATTTTCAGCTATTCCAACCCTTGCTCCAAAGGTACGAGCGATATTTCCCGGAGTGACATATGTTTTAGAAATGTCTTCATTGCCACCATTATTTACTGCATGCTGTTCAATATATTGTCCTGCAAGTACCAACCTATTTTTTCCAAATAATTTGAATGATGTATTAGCTTGAAGCAAAGTTGAATTCAATACATTTTCAATATGAAAATTCCAAAGTTGAACTTTCATACTTTTACCAATACTTGAAGTTATTCCTGCATAATATACGGCATTACTATATACATTTCCGCTATACCCTGAGCGAGAACCATCAGGATTTAATCCTGTAGGGTATACACCAATAGATTCTCCAATTTCAAACCAATCAACCGTACTGCGTGGAGATATTTTATATAACCATCCACCTTCAATTTTGATATTTTTCAGTTCGTTAAATTCAACCATTAAACCATCAGCAAGTGTAGGTCTCATTCTGCCATCTTGAGGATTTATAAATGGGGTTTTGATATGTTGTTTCCCGAATTTCATAAACGACTTTCTGTAATTATATTTCAGGTATAGGTCTTCAAGTCGATCCATATCGGCTGTATTTCCAGGGTCAAGCACATCAAATTGTCCGAGTTCATAACGGCTGAATTGTCCAGTTTTGGGATCAGCAATAGTAAAGTCAGTTGAATAAACATTGTAAATAAAAAAGCCACTCAAACCAAACTGAAACCCTTTGAATTTTGGTGTTTCATAGCCAATTCCCATACCAAAAGCATTGGCATAATAGTCACTCAGTCCGGATTCGTTATCTGTTGTCATGAAAAAATAGCGCAAGTGTCCGTAAAACTCTCCACTACGAAAAAAGTGTTGCATGGTAGTGGTATCACTTTTATCACGACTGCGTTCGGTGTAGTGCGTGTATGGTAGCAACTGCCCGAAAGTGCTTACACTCACAAAGAATGTAATGACGAATAATAACTTTTTGAACATGTTAGAATCCCGCTTTAATGTAAATCCAACCTTGCTCTTGTTTTATGACAATTTCACCAATTCCCATTTTTACATATTGCATATCCGGAAGAATTGCCTCTTTGGGTACTTCACGTTCTTTAAGGGAATTTTCGCAAACAACAAATATGATTCCACGCGTTTTGAGTTTATAAATTTCGTCTGCAAATTTGGTTTTATCTGTTGTTAAAAAATCGATGCCAGGTCCGTGGCATACCACTTCTATTGCTACCGTATCACCCCAACCATCTTTCAAGTTGTTCAATTGTTTGGTTAAACTTTTATGCGCTTTTTCATCTGCAGAAGTAAGTTGCATGATGATTCTATGTTTTTTTATTTGAGATGTTTTATTTTTTTGTGCACTAGCTGTATTTGTGGTAAAAATAGCTACACATAAAAATACCATCGATATATAATTATTCATTGCTTTGATATTTTATGATTTAAATTGAAGTGGTCTTTTTCATTAGTTCACGTTTCACTTTTATTGGCTTAAATGGTCCGTATTTATGTTGTTTTTCGGAGAACCCATCAGCAAAAGGTCCAAACGGATGATCAACAGGTTTGCCCGCAATATTGGGCCAGTCTTTACTTAAATCTTTAGCCGGACGCGGTTGAGAGTTTACAAAAGCGGCCACATCCCAAGCTTCTTCATCTGTAAGCATAGTATTAATATGACTGGCACCCAAAGGCATATTTGTTTTTACATATCCAGCAAATCTAGATAGTCTATATAGTCCTGCGCCATTGTTGTAACTATATTTACCCCATAAAGGAGGAAAAGCAAATTCTGTTTTATCGGCATTTAGCAATCCTTCGCCATTAGTTTGATGGCAGCTTTCACATTTTTGGGTGTATACCGTTTTGCCCAGTTCAGGGTCGGCAGCACGGTCAAGATAAGCAATCTCAAAAATTCCACTTCCTTCAGGTTTTACACCTTTCTCAATAGCAGTACCTAACCACTGAATATATGCCGAAATCGCCAACATTTCACGGCTATTGGTATCGAGAGCGTTGCCATTCAGGCTGCGCTCAAAACAATCATTCACGCGTTTTGGTATGGTTTCTAAATTACCAGAACGCTCTCTAAACTTAGGATACGTGCTATACACTGCAGCGTAATTGTTTCCCCAGGGTTTGGTTCCGGCATCAAGGTGGCAATTGTTGCAGTTCATTCCGTTTGAGAGTTGTGCTACACTACCATTTGGTCCCAGATATTTTGACGTATGTGCTATAAGCTCTTTGCCATATCGTATCAAATCGCCTTGTTCACCTGCCGGAATGCTTTGTTCATTTGGGGGTAACCATAAAGTCGATGCTGTTGCCGCTTTTTCTATTGCAGGTTCATGAACTTTAGGAGTATCCTTTACGGTTATGCCAACCATTACAAATAGTAATATTGTTAAGAGAGCTGGAAAAAATACCGATGCTTTCATATATAGCGAATTGTTGATTGATTACCTGACAACGGGCATTCCTGCACCCGACCATGAACCAATACCACCGGCAAGGTCCATAACCGTGTAGCCCATCTGACGTAATTTGGCAGCAGCCTGTGCGCTACGGCTTCCGCTACGGCAATACACCATTACGGATTTATCTTTTGGTAACGCCCCAATCTGATTCATAAATGTATTTGAATAGATATCAATATTGGTTGCATTGGCAATATGCCCCGAGTTGTACTCGTCAGGTGTGCGAACATCTACAATTGTTACGTTGCCTTCTTTTATTTTTGCAGCAAATGTTTTGGCATCAACCTGATTGGATTGCGCATTACAACTTGTAAGTGCAGCTGTAGCTGAGATAATTGTGAATAAGAAAAATAGTTTTGAGATTTTCATGTTGGTTAGAATTAATGCGGAAGTTTAGGTTTGATATAACTGTATGTCCATGTGCCCAGCAGTGCGCTAATTATTACAATAATTACAGTGCTGTAACCAGCACCTAGTAGTGCGTACATAGGTCCGGGACAAGCTCCTGCAAGGGCCCAGCCCATACCGAAAATGGTTCCGCCAATAATCTGGCCTTTGCTAAATTGCTTATCGGGTATGCTGATTTCTTCGCGGTCAATTGATTTAATCTTAAATTTTTTGATAAGCCAAACGGATATGGCTCCCACTACTACCGCTGAGCCGATAATACCGTACATGTGAAAACTTTGGAAACGGAACATCTCTTGAATTCTGAACCATGACACTGCTTCGGTTTTGGTAAGTACAGTGCCGAACAATGTTCCTATCAGTAAGAATTTGATATTTTTCATGCTTGCTATATTGATTAGAATAGTCCGTAAATGATTGGAGTAAGTATATGTGTCATCAATAATCCTCCGATGAAGAAGAAAATTACTGCAACAAGTGAAGGCCATTGGAGGCTTGATAATCCCATGATGGCGTGGCCTGAGGTGCATCCTCCTGCATAACGCGATCCGAAACCTATCATGAATCCGCCTAGGACAAGTACAATCATGCCTTTTAGTGAGAATGCCGATTCCCAGCTGAATAGGTCAGAAGGTATTAAACCGTCAAATGATTGAATACCTAATGCCTTGATATCTTCAATGGTAGATTCAGATATTTGTACAGGCTCACCGTTATTTAATACAATACCGCCAATAAACCCGCCAATGAAAATTCCGGCTACGAAAAATAAATTCCACATTTCTGCCTTCCAATTGTATTTCAGAAATTGGATATTAAACGGAGCAACAGCTGCACAAGCGTGCCTGAGCGATGAGGAAATTCCGAGCATTTTGTTTCCCAAAATCAATAGTAACGGTACTGATATACCGATTATTGGTCCGCTTACGTACCACGGCCAGGGCTCTTTTAGTAATTCTATCATATTCGTTTTAGTCTTTTAATTTAAAAGTGAGTATTGGTTTGTAAACATGATTTACAAGGTCGGCTGAAACGCAGCCATTGATAATTTTATTCAATCCGGTTCTTTGCATACTTCCAATGGCAATGATGTCGATGTCTTGTTTTGAGACAAAATGGATAATTCCGTCTTCAACATCTTTGTCGTTGTAAACAGCAGTTTCATAATTGCTCAGTTGATGTTTTTCGGCAAATGCTCGCATGTTTTTTTCAACTTCGCCATCCGGCATTAAATCTCCCGGTGTATTGATGCGCAAAAGATACAGACGGGCATCAAATGCTTTTTGCAATTCAACAGCCATTTCACTATGAGGCACATCTCCGGTTTTAAATGAGCCGGCTAATACAATACGCTTTACCTGCATTTCGGAGCGGTCGCATTTCAATGAAAGAAGTGGAACGTTGGCATGCATGGATACATACTCGGCATGCGATGCATTCAGCAATTCTTTCATGCCGTTGCTTGTATGTGTACCCATTACAATCAAATCAACCTGATGTTTATTTACGTACGAAAGTATTTGCTCATTTACACGACCGTAACAAATACATGTAGTGGCAGAAGGAAAATACTTCTCTCTCCATGCCTGCATTTTTACTTCACTATCTGCTTTGAGTTTTTTCGGTATGCTTGTATCAAAATCACCGTCTTCAAATATGTCTCCTTCAGGAGTCAGTAATATATGTGACGGAAGCGTTATGATGCTCAGAAAATGAATTTCGGCATTGAGCTGCGCAGCAGTTTTAACGGCCAGTTCTGTTCCGTATTTTGAAATGTCGGTGAAATCAACAGGGACAAGTATTTTTTTCATATGAAAATTGTTTTTGCGTAAAAGCCATTGCATACTGTGCATGCAATGGCTTTAGTTCTTAAATTAATATTAGTTGAATGGCCACGCTCCGATGCCACCGGCAAGGTTGTATGTTTTGAAGCCCATTTCACTCATGATATTACAAGCCTGAGCACTGCGATTGCCGCTTCGGCAGTAAATAAAATAAGTTTTATTTTTGTCAAGAGCTGCAATCTTATCCTGAAACTCATAGCTCATGATATCGATATTGGATGCTCCCGGAATATTACCTGAAAGGTATTCTGATTGTGAGCGTACATCAAGCAGCACTGCATTCGGAGTTTGTTCAAATTTTTGCTTGAACTGAAGCCCATTCAAATCCTCAAATGCTTTTTTTATTGAAAACATAAATATGTGTATTAATTATTATGATTATTAAAGAAGCGTAGTAGGACATACATAATCGCTGATTTTGAATTTACCTGAATCCTTGATAGCCTTAAATCCGCCATCCACATCAATCAGGTTATCATATCCGCGGGCTTTCAGTATCGAAGAGAAAATCATGGAACGGTAACCACCTGCACAATGTACATAGTAGGTTTTATTTTTGTCTACTTTAAGCATGCTTTCGTTGATATAATCAAGCGGTGCATTCTCAGCATTGATGATGCGTTCCGAAAGGTATTCGCTGTTTTTTCTTACATCGAGAATATTGATGTTTGAATCAGCAGCTTCGGCAGCAGCAAACTCATCAACTGAAACCGTTCTGATGCTATCTACTTCATTACCTGAATTTTTCCAGCTGTTGAATCCGCCTTTCAGATAACCGATGGCATGGTCGTATCCAACACGAGCCAAACGGGTAACTACTTCATGTTCGCGGCCTTCATCGGTTACCAGCAGAATTTCCTGTTTGATATCAGGGATAAGTGTTCCTACCCACACGGCAAAGCTTCCGTCAATTCCGATATTAATAGAATTAGGTACAAATCCTTTTGCAAAAGTTTGTGGAGATCTAGTATCAAGTATTAATGCACTGGTTTCATTTGCAGCTGCTTCGAAAGCTTCAGGTGATAGCGCTTGAGTACCACGTTCCAAAACGTCACTGATGCTGTCATACCCCTCGATATTCATCATTACGTTTTTAGGGAAATAAGCAGGAGGAGGCATTAAGCCGGTGATAACTTCGTTAATAAATTCTTCACGGGTCATATCAGCACGCAAGGCATAGTTGGTTTTTTTCTGATTACCCAATGTGTCGAAAGTTTCTTTGCTCATGTTTTTACCACAAGCACTACCTGCACCATGAGCCGGATAAACAATGATATCATCACTCAAAGACATTATCTTATTACGCAACGAATCAAATAGATGGCTGGCAAGCTTATCTTGTGTAAGGTCTTCTACAACTTTTTGTGCAAGGTCGGGGCGACCCACATCTCCGATGAAAAGTGTATCTCCAGAGAATAATGCATAGTCTTTTCCACTTTCGTCTTTTAGCAAGTAGCATGAACTTTCCATGGTATGTCCCGGAGTGTGAAGCAGCGTGAAAGTGATGTCACCTACGTTGAATACTTCACCATCGTGAGCGATATGCGCATCAAAACCCATTTTCATACCTGTAGGTCCGTAAACGATTTTTGCTCCTGTAGCTTTTGCAAGGTCAACGTGTCCCGAAACAAAATCAGCGTGAAAGTGTGTTTCAAATACATATTTAATTTTCACTCCGCTTTTCTGCGCACGCTCAATATAAGGAGTGGTTTCGCGCAATGGATCAATAACTACGGCTTCTCCGTTTGATTCGATGTAGTAGGCACCTTGTGCCAAACATCCTGTATAGATTTGTTCTACTTTCATATTTGTTTTATCTGTGTTGTTATTAAACATACTTTTAATTTGTTGTACAATATTCATGCTTTGATTTTTTATGATTTGTTACTTATGTTACAGAAAAAGTTCTTTTGCAATGATGTAAAGCCCCATTACCAGTACAAACCAACCAAAGCCTTTCTTCAATTTTGCTCCATCAATTTTTAGTGAAAGATAATTGCCAAGGAAAATACCGGCTATGGCTATAGCACTAATTGTAAGGAGCAGATTCCAGTCCATTACCTGATTGCCCAAGTCGCCTGTAAATCCGATTAGGGATTTGGCTGCTATGATTAGTAAAGATGTTCCAACAGCCTCTTTCATAGGCAAGCCTGTGAACAAAACGAGTGCAGGGATGATAAGGAAACCACCACCGGCACCAACCAGTCCGGTAAGCACACCTACTACCGCCCCTTCAATAAGTATCATGGGGTAATTAAAACCTTTATCTTCTTTGGGTTTGTCATTTGCCGATTTTTTATCGCGAATCATACTGATGGATGCAAATACCATAAGAACGGCAAATAGCAGCATCATTAGAATGCTTTTGGTTACGGCAAATTCACCTACAGTAAAAATTTCGGTAGGGATAGCTTGAACAATAAATTTACGGGTTAAATAAACAGCTGCAATGGATGGTGCACCAAATATCAATCCGGTTTTTATGTTGACTAATCCTTGTTTGTATTTTGGATAAGTACCAACAAGACTGGTTGCACCTACAATGAATAATGAATAAGCTGTAGCCAAAACGGCATCAACATGAAACAAGTATACCAATACAGGTACAGTTAAAATTGAACCTCCACCGCCAATAAGTCCAAGCGAAATTCCGATAAGTGCAGAAGCAAAATAGCCGATTATTTCCATATGTATGTTTTCTAATTTCCATACAATAATGAACCTTTCTAATTGGTTATAATGTCACTAATGTTACAATGCAAGGTTTACCAGCTTCCACTGCTGCCACCGCCACCAAATCCACCACCGCCAAATCCACCGAACCCACCGCCACCACCTGATGAGAATCCACCACGACCCATTGTGCCACCCCAATATACAGGGCCTCCAAATCCTCTTCCGCGTAAGCCTCCTCCACCGCCACCTCCAAATTTGGAGAATATGAAAATGAGAATGATGATAAATACAAATATGCCAATTAGGGATGAGCCTTTACCGGTATTTTTTGATCGCGTATTTACATATTCACCCGAAGCGGCCCGCATCATGACATCTATTGCTTCGTAAATACCTTGTGCGTAATTGTTGTTTCTGAAATTAGGTTTGATATTTTGTTCGATAATTCGTTTTGAAAGCGCATCTGTTATGGTTGCCTCCATCCCATATCCGGTATGAATACGCACCTTACGATCGTTTACCGCCACATACAGTAATAGGCCATTATTTTTATCCTTTTCGCCAATACCCCAGGCAGTAGCCAGTCGCTGGCAATAATCAACGATGTCATCGCCTTCAAGTGAGTTTTCTATCACTATTGTAATCTGAGTTGATGTGCTGTCGAAATAGGCAACCAGCATCGCTTCAAGTTGTGCGTTTTCTCCTGCCGATAATATACCTGCATAATCATTAACCAGTGTTTTGGATTTTGCAGGAATATCTTTTGCCCATAAAGTGGTGCTAAATAGCAGACTTAGTGAAAGCAAAATAAAAACTGAAATTTTAATATACTTATTCATACTTACCTCCTCCGAATGAAATGTCGTTGGAAAGTTCGTTGGGATTACCTTCGGTTTTTGGGAAAAATGCCTTGAGTTTTTCACCGGCATCGGCTATGGCTTTGCAAAGTCCTTCAGCGTATTCATTTCGTTTGAAATGATCAACCAGCAGCTCTTTTTCAGCTTGCCAGAAATTTTGTCCTACTTTTTCGTGTATACCTTTATCGCCCATTATGGCAAGCTTATGGTCTTCGTAAGCGATATAAAACAGTACACCATTATGCGCTTCTGTTTTATGCATATTCAGGCGGTAAAAAATCTCACGCGCTCGCTCGTAAGCATCTTTTTTGCATAGTGCTTCGATATGTACACGTATTTCACCATTGGTGCGGTCTTCTGCCATGCGAATTGCCTCAATAATTTGAGACTGTTCCGTTTCCGAAAAAAAGTGTTTTGCCATAACTGCCTGTTTGCTTTAGAAAATAAAAAGGATTACAAGGCCTGATAAACCCTGTAATCCCTAAGTTGGTTAATGAACGTAAGTATTATTCAAAATTAACTTCAGGAGCTTTTTCTGCTCCGGCTTCTGCTTCAAAGTATCCTTTTTTATCAAAACCGAATATGCCTGCATATAATACCTGCGGAAACTTGCGGATGTATGCATTGTAGTCTTTCACAATTTCATTGAACTTCTGACGCTCAACGGTAATGCGGTTTTCTGTTCCTTCTAGTTGCGATTGAAGCTCCAAAAAGTTTTGGGTAGCTTTTAATTGTGGGTATTGTTCAGCAACTACCATCAACCTGCCCAAAGCCTGCGAGAGTTGACCCTGTGAGGCCTGAAATTTCTGTAATTGCTCAGGACTAAGTGTACTCGCATCAACTTTCATTTGCGTGGCACTTGCACGGGCATTAATAACATCGGTTAATGTTTTTTGCTCAAAATTGGCTACTCCCTTAACTGTATTTACTAAATTGGGGATTAGATCTGCTCTACGCTGATACACATTTTCAACCTGTGCCCAAGCCGAACTTGTAGCTTCCTGTTTTGTAACCATCGTGTTGTAGCTTCCACAGCCGTTGAAAACAAGCAGCAGAAACAAAGCTGCTACACCTAAAAGAATAATTGTTCCTTTTTTCATTTTTGTATATTTATTAATGACCTTCTGCAAGGTACAAAATACGAACCAAACACTCTAAAAACTGACAAAATGCCTGTAAATGCTAAAAATGTTGTGATTTTTGGTGCATTCTTTTAGGTTTGTGCGAACGAGATATAAGCCAAACATGATTTTTAAAGCCGACTGCCGTCATTTCAAAGGACATATTCCCTGCAAACCACATAAACAAAATGGATACCATTGCGACAACTGCCCCGCATATGAAAAAGTATCTAAACGTATCCTTATAATCAAGTTGGGTGCAATTGGTGATGTAATTCGGACAACCCCATTGATTGTGAAATTCAGGAAAGATTATCCTGGTTGTAAAATCACGTGGCTTACCTGGACGCCCGATATCCTTCCGGCATCACAGGTTGATGAAATATTGAAATGGGACCACAACAGTATTTTATATGCACAACATAGCTCATGGGACATTGCAATCAATCTTGATAAGGAAAAAGAGGCAGGCGCATTACTCAAAATACTTGATGCAAAAGAGAAATACGGTTTTGTGCTTAAAGACAACGAAATTCAACCCATCAATGAGCTTGCCGTACACAAGTTTATGACCGGTATGTTTGATGATGTAAGCAAGGCAAATACCAAAAGTTACCTGCAGGAAATTTTTGAAATATGCGGATACACCCATCAAGGTGAACCGTACCTAATGGATACGCATGATGAAAAAGGTTATACATGGAAATTACCCAAAGGCAAAAAAATCATTGGTATGAATACCGGCTGTGGAGGCCGATGGACCACCCGCCTATGGAGCATTGATAAATGGGTAGAATTGGTTGCCATTGTAAAAAATCAACATCCTGATGCGGAAATATTGCTGCTTGGTGGCGAAGCAGAAGACGCGCGCAACAAGGAAATACAACAACGTAGCGGAGCTACCTATCTTGGTTATTTCAGTTTATATGAATTTATAAACCTGGTAAATCAGTGCGAACTTGTAGTAACACAGGTAACCATGGGCATGCATATCACATTGGCTTTGGGCAAAAAAATTGTGCTCATGAACAATATCTTCAATCCGCACGAGTTTGATTTGTTTGGCAAAGGCGAAATAGTAGCACCCAATAAACAGTGTAAATGCTTTTACCGAGGAAGCTGCATTGATGGAACAAGTTGCATGGAGGAATTACCCGCACAGAAAATTGCGGATGCCATTAAGAGGCATTTTTGATTCATTAAATTGTTAATAGATGAGCTTCCCTATTTTTCCATTAGGTCCGGCTAAAAATACCGCCTTTCCTTTTTTTGCTTTGCGCACTACGTGGAATGCTATTGATGAAACTGAAATCCAATCGGAGTTAACATGCTTTACGTCAACTCCCTTAGTGCCACATGCGATAATGGCCTCATTTGAAATTGATTCAACGCAAGATCTGTAGCCAACTTGTTTACCATTTAAAAAGGTTGAAACGATTATTTGTTGATGTTTTGTCTTTGGCCAAATAGTTTTACCTGCATTTATATTAATGCATGAATCACACAAATAGTCTCCACCAACAAAGTATGGAACAAATGAGTTTGTTAATGAAAAAATTCCCTGGGATGATTTTCCATGTATGATGTCAGTAAGATAACTTATGCAATTGTTAAACTTTATATTACAGCTCACCCACCTTGCATAGCTTCCCCCTGTCACAAAGCTAAAATCATTTACCCCAACACACCTCAAACTCGTTCCACTTGCGGCAAATACGGCTTCACCTTCTATCGCTTTCGGTGTTTTTGATGTATCGAGTTCTTGCCAGGTTTCGCCACCATCATTGGTTTGCAGCAATACAAAATGTCCGTTGATGGGGTCACCAACCAACAAGCCACGCTTTTCATCCCAGAAATCCATGGCATCCAAAAAATAGGCTGAATCATTCTGGCGAAAAACTTCTTTCCAAGTATTACCTCCATCAGTAGTTTTTAAAATTAAAGCAGGAGTGCCACTACTCATGATGATGGCTCGATTATCATCAAATGCTTCTATGTCTCTAAAGTCACTTTTCTCATACCCTTTCAATTGGGTGTAGGTAAATGTTTTGCCGCCATCTATACTGCGTGCAATGGTGCCGCGACTGCCACTTACCCAGATGGTATTGTCATCTACCACACTCAGACCACGGAAACTAGTTTTGCTTAATACTACGCCTTCTCCCAGTTGAAATGTATTGCTATCCAGTATGTCTATTTTGTATTGTGCATGGACAACAAAAAATGATGTAAGGAGTGCAAAAAGCAGAAATGGTTTGAATATTTGCATGCTGCAATTAACAAAAAAGCCCCAACACTATGGCTGAGGCTTTGCTGAATATTCTTTCTGCTACTAAAACTTGTTCTTCCACATCATACTTTCTACCGGCTTCACGGTTCGCTTGCTGTACTTGGCATTTTTCTTTGTATTGTACATTACTTCGATTTCGCCATCTACCGCAAAATAAATGAGTTGCCCAATTGGCATACCTGCATAGATACGTACCGGTTGTGCACAAGATATTTCAAGGGTCCATGTGTTGCAAAATCCCACATCGCCTTTGCCTGCAGTTGCGTGGATATCAATACCCAGTCGGCCTGTGCTTGATTTACCCTCTAAAAATGGGACATGCGCATGTGTTTCGGTATACTCTGATGTTACGCCCAGATACAGGGTGTTGGGCTGTAATACAAAACCTTCGGCCGGTATTTCAAAGACATCAATTTTGTTGTGCTCTTTTGCATCTAGCACACGGTCTTTGTAAGTTGCAAGGTAACGTCCCAAGTGCACGTCATAGGAGTTGGTGCCCAAGTATTCGCGTTTAAAAGGTTCAATCAAAATGGTACCTTTTTCAATCTCTTCAAGAATGCGTGTGTCAGATAAAATCATAGCAATGTATTTGTCGCAAAATAAGGGTAGTATTCAAAGGGTAATCTACAAATTGTTCACAGGATTAATCTTCTTCATTAATCATTTTCCAAAGTTTGTCTTTAAGTTTTTGAATATTGAATCCTGTTGCAGAGCTGATGAAAATATGGGGAACTCCTTTAGGCAGTTCTTTTTTCATTTGATCCATCAATTCTTCGTCAAGCATATCGCATTTGCTGATTGCAAGCAATCGTTTTTTATCAAGCAATTCTTTGTTGTATTGTTTGAGTTCATTGACTAAAATCTTATATTCCTCTTTGATATTATTTGAATCTGCAGGTATCATAAACAAGAGGGTAGCATTGCGTTCAATATGTCTGAGAAATCGGGTGCCCATTCCTTTTCCTAAATGTGCCCCTTCAATAATTCCGGGTATATCAGCCATTACAAAAGATTTGTAGTCACGATACTCCACAATTCCTAAATTGGGTACCAGCGTTGTAAACGGATAATCGGCTATTTCAGGTTTGGCGGCACTCACTACACTTAGCAGGGTTGATTTACCGGCATTAGGGAAACCAACAAGACCCACATCAGCCAATATTTTTAATTCAAGAATTTTCCATTCCTCTTTTCCGGGTTCACCGGGTTGGGCAAATCGGGGTGATTGTTGAGTTGCACTTTTGAAATTGTTGTTTCCCAAACCGCCACGTCCTCCGGCTAGTAAAACATGCTCTTCACCATCTTTAGTAACCTCAAATAGAATTTCACCTGTTTCAGCATCTTTTGCTACAGTTCCTAAAGGTACTTCCAAGATATCATCTTTACCATCCGAACCGCTGCATAGTTTGGGTCCACCATTTTGTCCAGGTTCTGCAATAACATGTTTTCGATACTTTAAGTGAATCAAGGTCCACATCTGAGAATTTCCACGTACTATAATGCTTCCACCTTTGCCACCATCGCCACCGTCAGGCCCACCTTTGGCCGTGTGTTTATCACGATGAAAGTGAATAGCACCTGCACCGCCCTTGCCTGTTCGGCAGCAAATTTTAACATAATCAACGAAATTAGAACCTTCCATGAGATAATGTATGAATGTAAGAATGTGTGAATGTATGAATGAGTTTTGGTTGCATATAACGATTTGCGAAATTTAGCTCATAATTGTGTGTTTTTGCGTGCTTTGCTAAAAATGCTCATTAATTCGTGAGCTTCGGTATGTAGTCTTTTTCTTTCTTCTGAGTCATCAATACCTGACTCTTTTATTACTTCAAGCCAGAAACAGGTTTCGTCACTTTCTTCTATACATATGCTTATTTTAGCATAAAAGTCTCTTCCGGATCGCGCTCTGCAAGCTGCTCTGTAATTCGAAGCAACAGATGATGCACACCGTATTAACTGACCTTTGATTATTTTTAATTCTATAGTATCGGGGAATGTGCGGCAGAATACAATCGTATCAACAGCAAGTTTTTTTGTACGCTTTTTTATTTGCTCTACAAACTCTTGTTTGGTATCAATTGACCTTTCACTCGTCATATACAGATAAACTAATATTTAAATTTTTTCTCATTCCCACTCTTGTCCAGTCGAAGGCAGGAATTAGTGATTCCCACATTCAAGCATTCCCACATTCAGGCATTCCCACATTCAGGCATTCCCACATTCAGGCATTCCCACATTGAGGCATTCCCACATTGAGGCATTCCCACATTGAGGCATTCCCACATTGAGGCATT
>CAYSBE010000017.1:23187-26006 GCA_964429245.1 uncultured Bifidobacteriaceae bacterium
CACATTCAGGCATTCCCACATTCAAGCATTCCCACATTCAGGCATTCCCACATTCAGGCATTCCCACATTCAGGCATTCCCACATTCAAGCATTCCCACATTCAGGCATTCCCACATTCCCACATTGAGGCATTCCCACATTCTTTAAACCGTATCTCCAATGGCAAAGCACAGTGATTTGAAAATATCTTCAATTTCACCAATACCATTGATGCCTTTGTACTTACCTTGAGCAGTGTAATAATCTTTAACAGGCATAGTTTCGGCATTGTACACATTGATGCGCTGTTGTATGACTTCGGGATTCTGATCATCAGCACGGCCACTATCTACTCCACGTAGCAACAGTCGTTTTCTAAGTTCTTCCTCTACTACCTCCAATGCAAGCATCAAACTTATGGATGTATTTTTCGATAATAGAAATGCATCCAGTGCTTCGGCTTGTGCCTGTGTACGAGGAAATCCGTCAAAAATAAATCCGTTTGCTTCAGGATGTTTTTCGTACTCCGATTGAAGCATTTTGATGGTTACTTCGTCCGGAACCAATTTCCCATTGTCGATATAGCTTTTAGCCAGTTTGCCCAGCTCAGTTTCGCCTTTGATATTTGCCCTGAAAATATCACCGGTTGATAAATGTATCAAATGATATTTTTCAATTAGTTTAGTGGATTGTGTGCCTTTCCCGGCTCCTGGAGGTCCGAATAATACAATGTTTAACATGATTTATACAATTTGTAAAATAGTACGCAAATTAAAGCATTTGAAACCAAGCGCCCTAATTTGATGTTAAAATCCATGTTAAAGGGAGAAAAAATCAACTTTTACGGTTTGAGTTGGTAAATATCTTTATAATTTCTTCCCAGTCCGTCATAGTCAAGTCCAAAGCCTAAAACAAATCGATTGGGGATTTCGAATCCAACATAATTTGGACTAAATGGAATTTTAAGTGCTTCTTTTTTGAATAATAATGTTGCCGTTGATACACTTTTTGCGTTCATTTTTTTTATTGTATCCATTATGGAAATAATGGTAAGTCCAGTATCAATTATATCTTCAACAATAATCACATCATAATCTGAAAGGTCTTCATTGAGCCCAATCAGTTCTTTTATTTTTCCGGCTGATTCCATTCCATGATAACTCGATACTTTCACAAAAGAAATCTTACACGCATTTTCATAATGCCTCATCAACTCTGACATAAACATAAACGCACCATTTAATATTCCTAAAAATAACACGTTCTTGCCTTTGTATTCTTTCTCAATATCCTTTGCGATGGATTTTGTTCTTTCTTCAATCTTATCGAAAGGGATATAGGGTATAAATATTTTTCCGTGTACCGTAATTTCATTCATATTGCATAGATAAGATTTAGCTTATTAATTATTGATACGAGGTAATTGGATTTTAAATTTGGTACCGTGAAATAAGTAAAAAATGTATTTTGCACCTTTCAATATCAATATGGAAAAATATAAATTGTTATCGACCTATTTGCTTTTGTTTCCTGTTTATTTATTTGCACAAACAGGTGAATACAGAAGTGCTGAAAATAAGGAATACTGGAAAAACAGAAAGCCTTATGACGGATATTGGCAACAAGATGTTCATTACAACATCAAGGCATCAATTGATGACTCTACGGATATCATCAGTGCCGAAATGGAATTGGTTTATTACAACAACTCTCCCGACACGTTGCGTGAGGTGTATTTTCACTTGTATCAGAATGCATTTGCCAAAGGAGCCTATTTGGAACAACTAAACCGGTCGAATAATTATTATCAGAAATTTGGAAAATATGAAAGTGAAGGGAAGGGTACAGAAGTAGAATCGGTAGAAATTATTTCCTCGGGCACAGTAGCAAATACAGTGCTTTCAGAAGATGGCACACGCCCCGTAATTGATCCTGTTGTGAGCCGATACAAAGCCACTCCGGTAATTGACAATAGCATCATGCAAGTTAGCCTCCAACAGCCATTGCTGCCTGGAAATGCGATGACCATGAAAATCCGTTTCAAAACCTATTTTGATGATGGAGGAGACCAACGTAGGCGTATGAAATTATACAACGCATATGGTTACAAGCACTACAATGGGGTGCATTGGTATCCGCGTATTTGTGTTTATGATAGAAAATTTGGATGGGAAAAAGATCAGCATTTAGGCAAAGAATTTTATGGTGATTTTGGAACGTATGAAGTTGAGTTAACCTTACCCAAGCATTATATATTGGATGCAACAGGTGTACTTACCAATACCGATGAAGTGTTGCCTGCTGACCTCAGGAAAAAACTGGATATCAAAAATTTTAAAGACAAACCGCTAGAAGAAAAACCATCGGTGATTATTGAACCGGATGGAACCACCAAAACATGGAAGTTTCGCGCGATTAATGTCCATGATTTTGCGTGGACAGCGGATCCTACCTATCGTATCGGTGAAACCGTTCTTAAATTGAAAAACGGACATACGGTTTCTTGTATTGCCTTGGCGCAAGAGCCACATGCCTCGCGCTGGCAAGATGCTGCATTATTTACTTCAAAGGTGATTGAAACGTACTCACGCGATTTTGGCAATTATGTGTATCCTAAAATTATTGTAGCTGATGCAGCTGATGGCATGGAATATCCTATGCTTACACTAGATGGCGGATTATCTCCGGGCTATTACGGATTGTTTGCGCATGAAGTGGGTCACAACTGGTTTTTTGGTATGGTGGGAAACAATGAAACTTACCGTGCCTCACTTGATGAGGGTTTTACGCAATTTCTGACCAACTGGGCCATGACCGATATTTTCGGTGAGGTAAAACC
>CAYSBE010000017.1:26106-29197 GCA_964429245.1 uncultured Bifidobacteriaceae bacterium
TATTTCGAAGATTTTAGAAACTCCATTACCCAATATACCCAAACCGACCTCAACTGGTTTTTTGATCAGTGGATGGAAACAACCAAACGCATAGACTATAAAGTTGGGCGTGTAAAAAAATTGAAAGGAGACTCACTCGAAATTAAATTTAAACGTGTAGGCGAAATGCAAATGCCCATCGATTTTACGGTAATAAGCAAGGATGGAAAACGTGCCGACTATGTGATACCGAATACCTGGTTTGTGAAAGAAACACAGGCAACCGTTTTGCCCAAATGGACAGGTTGGGGCAAGCTCAATCCTAAATATACCGCAACCGTAAAATCTCCCGGAAAATTTGCCAATGTGATGATAGATACCAGCTACCGTTTGGCAGATGCATATCAGGTAGACAATGATTGGAGAAGGAAACCGATTATGTATTTTGATAAAGGAAAGTCATTGCCTACAAACCGCAGAAAAGCAACACTTGGATTCAGGCCCGATATTTGGTATAACAGTGTGGATGGTGTCAAAGCCGGTATTCATTACGAAGGCAATTATGCCAATACAACAGATTTTATTTCAAGTACGCTATGGTACAATACAGAATTGGCAGATAATTATACCGGAACACATGATGAGTGGTTTAGTTTAACATTGCAAACTAGGAAACTTTTAGCACGCAAAACTTACACAGTACTTGATTTAAGAGCACTTGACGGATTGTTTTATTTTAAGTTTGGATTTGAATTTGCATACAAGCGTTCTACGATTGAAGTTTACTTTAAATCATTGGAAAGAATACAAACTACCTCTCTTGACTATTTATTGTTTCCAACCGAATGGAATGCAGACAAAGCAAATAATTCAATTAATTTAGTGCAACGCTTGCCTTATCAGTATCGTTTTGGGAATGGAGAAATCAAACACGGTTTGCGCGCCAGCTTCTTATCCGATTACGATTACTCTAGTTATTTTATCCAGGTTATCAACGAGCACCGCTTAGGCAAATTTGATTTGCGCACACGCTTGTTTGGTCAGGTAATGCAGGGCAGCAATATTGCACCTGAGTCGCGCTTGTTTGTAGCAGGTGCAAATCCGGAGGAACTGATGGATAATAAATTTTTACGTTCGCGTGGATTTGTTCCCACAGAATGGTTAGGCTACGGCAATACGGTGAATCATTTTCAGCAGGGTGGGGGACTGAATATTCGCGGCTATGCAGGCTACCTGATGCCGCGTGAAGTAAACGGACAGCAAGCATTTTTGTATCGAGGTCTTTCGGGCACTTCAGTAAATGCTGAACTTGATTTCGATAGGCTGGTAAACTGGAAACCGAGAAAAATAGCTAAATATTTCAAGTTAGATATGTACTTGTTTGGCGATGCAGGTATTTTGTACAATACGTTTCTTGCCGGAGAGGTTGGCAATGCATCTAACGCCTATTCTAATACCGGTTTGCTTGCCTGTGCCGGTGCGGGTACGGCATTCACTATAAAAAAATGGGGAAATATGGATAAAGCCAAACCGCTTACCATCCGTTTTGATATGCCATTTGTGCTAAGCAATACCCCTTTTGTTGAAGACCAGTTTGTGAAGTTTAGATTTGTAATGGGTATCAGCAGAAGCTTTTAATTGATTCAAAATATCAACGATAAAAATCCCGCAACCGATTGGACAGCGGGATTTCTTTATGAAGATTATTTATGCTAAGATGGAAGAGCGGGTAGCTTCTAAAATTGCTTCAGCATTTTCTTGTATATTCGATTCGCTGTACACACGCAACACAGGTTCTGTTCCGCTTGCTCTTATCATCACCCACTCACCATTGCCGAGGTGAAATTTAAATCCATCCAGGTTTTCTACTTTCTCGATTTTGTAATCGCCAAAAGCAGTGTATTTGCCTGCTTTGCAGTTTTCCAATACACGCTGTTTGATTTCTTCGGTGATGTGTAAGTCGATGCGGCCCATTGCAAATTTACCCACCACATCATATACTTCCTGTATCAAATCATCAAGGCTCTTGCCTGTTTTGGCCATAAATTCCCAAAGCGTTAAACCAATCCAGATGCCATCACGCTCGGGAATAAAACCTTTAATGGCAATACCTCCGCTTTCCTCACCTCCCACAAGCACATTTTCAGTTACCATTTTTTCGCAAATGTATTTGAAACCAATTTTGGTAATCTCAATATCCAATCCATAAGCCTTGGCAAGTGCAGTTATTTTAGAAGTGGCACTAAATGTGGTGATCACTTTACCGCTCATACCTTTGTATTTGTGCAAATAATGAATGAGCAATAAAATGATGTGGTGCGAATCAACAAATTCACCTTTTTTATTGTACAAACCGATACGATCAGCATCGCCATCTGTTACCAGTCCACAATCAACATCTTCACTCACTTTAATAAGCTCGCTAAACTCAGTCAGGTTTTTATGAATAGGCTCGGGAGCCTGACCGTCAAAACCCGGATTATGTTCGCAATGCAACAAGGTAATATCAGGAAACAACCTGCGCATGGCATTTTGGCCTGCACCGTACATCGCATCGTAAGCAAATTCCATCCCGCTGTTTTTAATAGTTGTTAAATCGAATTTGCTTTCCACTTCCTGCACATACACCGTTTCTAAATCTACGTAGCTAATCATGCCAGATTGTTCGAGTGATTCAATAGATGAAAGTTTTAAATCAACTGTATCAGGAATACTTTTTTCTACTGCATCAATCACAGCAGGACTTGAAGGTCCGCCATAATGTGCTTTTAATTTATAGCCATTGTAAGCAGGAGGATTGTGACTTGCTGTAATAATTACGCCCAGGGCAGCACCATGTTTTACCGCACCCAAACTTACCATAGGGGTACTTACAAAACCTTTGGCCATTTTTACTTTAATGCCATTGGCACACATAATTTGTGCAACGGTATTGGCAAACAGCTCACCGGCAAAGCGGCAGTCGTGGCCCAGTACGATGAGTTTGTTATCTGCATGGTGTTGCTTGATGTATTCAGCAGTGCCCTGCGCCACACGTTTTACATTATCAACAGTAAACTCAGCGGCAATAATTCCGCGCCATCCATCTGTTCCGAATTTGATTGGGTACATA
>CAYSBE010000018.1:0-2663 GCA_964429245.1 uncultured Bifidobacteriaceae bacterium
TATGCCGTTGCCGTTTACATCCAATTCAGGTTTGAATATGCCTTCTCCTGCTATGTCTTCTCCAAGATACGTTGACCGCGCTCTTAACATATTATCGGTAAGTTCTTTTCTGGATTCAGGTGTTGATCCAATGGCATTTCCGCTAACCGGTTTTGATAGTTTTCGGGCACATATAAATGCGATGGTGTAGGTAAATGATTCACCTGGTTTTACTTCCGGTATGATACCCGCAGTTATTAGTTGAATCCAGTTAGCAGGTTGCCCATTTGTTGGGCCTGTTGGTCCCAGCAATGTGGCTGAATCAATCCTGTTTTGCATTTTAATATATCGCTCTTGGTCATTTTGAGGAGTGGTAAAAGGAGGATTCACCGAATTGAAATTCCAAAAATTGTAGTTTATGGTTGGTGCTGAATACCCAGCATTGACAAAGGTGTCGGGTTTGTTGGGGTTGAAAAACATTCCCCTCCAATCCATTCCTAAAAATTGCATGGCACCATAAGATTGTATGAAATTGGCATCATCGGCATTGTTGTCGCCAAGCCAAGCATAAATGGCTTTCAGATTATCGTCCACACCATTTCTTCCTTTGCTGAAAAAAGCGGTTCCTGCATCGCGTGTAACGGCAACGTCCCTCACCACCAAATCCGACCATTGTCCCACCCACACAGAATCCCATTTCTTATCAGAGTTATTGGTGATGGTATAATTCAGGATAACAAAAAAATCAGCATACGAAAAATTCCATGCATACGATTCTAGTGAAACACTTGCTTTTAGCGGGTTGATATGACCGGCCACCGGGATGCTTGTTCCGGGAACCACCACATATTCATCCGAAAACTCAAACACAAAATCCTGGTGCGAGATTGCTTTTGAGGAGTAGTTTGGACTGGAAACCAGTTTTGATCGCTCAATGGGTAATTTTAATGGGGTAAATTCAAATCCATTTCCTCCAGTAGAATAACCGTTTGCTGCATCTACCGCACTGGTTGATACCAATGATTGGCCATCTACCAATGCACCTATCCATATACCGGCTTCAAAAAGGTGTTCTTTGCCTTTTATGGGAAATGCCATTGAAGGTGCGCCTTGTACATTGCTCCTAACTTGTGGTCGGCCAATGGTGCCGGCATTACTCATGGTCAGTTTTATTCGGCCAACTTCCGTAGATTTTTGGGCAAAGTTTGTTTGGGCATTTACACTTGAAACCCCAACCCAAAGCGAATACATTAAAAAGTGAATAACGTGTCTTTTCATTAATGGCAGCAAAAATGCTAAATTAAATGACCATAGCATTATCTCAATGTAAATTTCAGAAATTAGTTCAATTTTTTAATAAAGGATTGTTCGCATTTCATAATCAGTTTGTTAGTATTCATATGTGTCGTAAGCCTTGCCAGATAAGACGTTGAGTAGTTATGATTAGATTGTCAGGCACTTATCTTGTCAATGGAAAAAATACAAAATGAATTGTTAAGAAATTAATAAGCCCATTAAATTCATTTACCCTTATCAGACACTTACATAAAATTTACATGGAATCAAAACCAGTGAATGTGCATAAATTTTGTTTGATGGACAGTGGGTTGAAAATATTCAAGCATACTTGCCCACATGTATTGCACATCAAAAACCATTTCTGTGTATAACATCTTTTATGGCATGGCCTCGAATTCTTTTGTCTCCTTATCCCATAGATTTGGTGTTCAGATCTCAAAAAAAGAGACAATACCACGTGAGCTAAGATTTCTATATATTTACATGAACGAACCTATTAAAAAGAGAACAAAGAATACCGCCCTTACGCAGCTATTGGAAAATGGGCGTTTGCAACCACAGGCTGTTGATATGGAAGAAGCGGTACTTGGCGGATTAATGTTAGATAAAAATGCCATTACCATCGTAGTCAATATTCTTAAAGCAGAAAGCTTTTATAAAGAAGCCCATACCATGATTTATGAAGCCATGGTTGCACTTTTCTCTACAGCACAACCCATAGATTTATTAACGGTAACAGCTGAATTGCGAAAACGCGGTCAACTGGATATTGTTGGAGGAGCCTATTATATTACTTCGCTAACAAACCGTGTAGCCTCAGCTGCCAATATTGAGTACCATGCGCGCATAGTGGCACAGAAATACATGCAGCGTGAGCTGATACGAATTTCTGCCGAAGTACAGCAAGATGCTTACGAAGAATCTACTGATGCTTTTGAATTGCTTGATAAAGCAGAAAAAATGCTTTTTGGCTTGTCTCAGGGCAATATTAAAAAGGATTATAAAAAAGTAAATGCCATCATTAAAGATGCCATTCATGATATCGAAGAACTGAAAAATAAAGAAGGTGGGCTTACAGGAATTCCATCCGGATTTACGCAACTTGATCGCATCACTTCCGGCTTTCAGCGTTCTGATCTCATTATCATTGCAGCCCGTCCGGGTATGGGTAAAACGGCTTTGGTATTATCCCTTGCCAGAAATGCGTCACTAAAAGGAACCCCGCCAAGAGGGATTGCCATTTTCTCTTTGGAGATGAGCAACAAACAATTGGTTACAAGATTGATATCCGGTGAAGCCGAAATCCCGGGTGAAAAATTGAAAAAAGGAACCCTTGCCGAACACGAATGGCAACAATTGAACAGCAAAATAGCTGCACTGAACGA
>CAYSBE010000018.1:2763-15764 GCA_964429245.1 uncultured Bifidobacteriaceae bacterium
TGAGTCGTGCATCAGAAAAACGTGGCACAACCGCTGTACCTATATTGAGTGACTTGCGTGAATCGGGTTCTATTGAGCAGGATGCAGATATGGTCATGTTTATTTACCGACCTGAATATTATGGACAAGCGGAGATGGAAGACGGATCATCATCACACGGAGTGGCCGAGCTGCATATTGCCAAGCACCGAAATGGTACGTTGGATAAAGTAAGACTTAGGTTTGTACATGAATTTACAAAGTTTCAGGATATGCCCGATTACAGCACCGGATTGCCTGATCCAAGTATTTTGACGGATAATTTGGGCGTAATTACCAAAAGTTCAAAACTTAACGATATGCATTATGATGACGATGAGTACGCTGATAGAGGACCTTCCCCATTTTGATTGACTTACATAGAAAACGAAGCGCAGACAATTAAGTCTGCGTTTTTTTTTTAAAACAATAACTCGTCAAGTAGCGCTTTTATTTCCCTTGCTGTTTTCTGTTCATTTTTCAATAAACAAATCGCATGGCCTTTTTCTAGCCAATTTATGGCGTCCTCGTTTCGTTGACTTTCTGCAAAAAGCTGACCCAATCGGAAATGAGCAGCAATATGCGTTGGATCTATTTTTATCACCTGCATCAGCCATTTTTCAGCCTCCGCTTTGTGCTGTAAAGCCAGCTCTTCCATTGCTATTGCGTATAGTAGAAAGATGTCTTCCGGTTGTTCAGCCAGCATTTGATGTAATTTTTCGATTCGGTTTTGCATATTAGGTATAAAACAAAATTTGCCTAATTTTGCTTTCTTTTTTGAGACGATAAAACGATATGAAGATTTTAGTTTGCATCAGCAACGTGCCCGACACGACAACGAAAGTAACTTTTATAGATAATAACACGAAATTTAACATCCAGGGGGTGCAGTTTATTATCAATCCGTATGATGAATTGGCGCTCACCCGTGCGTTAGAAATTACCGAAAAATCTGGCGGTACAGTAATAACCGTAACGGTAGGCTTGGCTGATACAGAAGCCACTATTCGCAAAGCCTTAGCAATAGGTGCTCAAGAAGCGGTACGTATCAATGCCGAACCAACCGATGCTTATTTTGTAGCTGAACAAATTGCCCATTATGCAAAAGCTCAGAATTTTGATTTGATTATGACCGGTAGGGAGTCTATCGATTACAATGGAGGTCAGGTATGTGGACTTTTGGGAGAAATGCTGGGTATTCCTTCGGTGAATGTAATAACCAAACTTGAAATTGAAAATGGAGTGGCAACGATGGTGCGCGATATTGATGGCGGAAAAGAAACCCTATCATCGAAATTACCATTGGTGGTAAGTGCTCAAAAAGAGTTTACCGAACCGCGTATACCAAACATGCGCGGAATCATGGCAGCCAGAACCAAACCATTAAATGTAATTGAAGCCGCTACAACAGATAAAACTTCTGCAACCATTGGTTTTGAATTGCCACCGGCAAAAGGTGCATGCAAAATGATTGCTGCAGATCAAGCTGCTCAATTGATTGATATGTTGCATAACGAGGCTAAAATAATTTAATACAAAACGATAATAAATAAAATATGAGTATACTGGTATATGCAGAAAGTATTGATGGGGGATTTAAGAAATCCACGTTAGAAGCAGTACGTTATGGAAGCGAATTGGCTAAACACACAGGCACTTCATGTGTTGCGTTATCAATTGGAAATATAGATGATGCACAATTGGCAAATCTTGCAACCTATGGTGCTGATAAAATTGTGAGTGTAAAGCATGAAAGACTAAATCAGTTTGTTGCAGAAGTATTTACAAAGCTTATCACTCAGATAGCATCACAAGAGCAATCAACAATTGTTGTTATTTCAAATACATACAGTGGCAAATCTGTTGCGCCACGTGTAGCAGCAAAATTGAAAGCAGCAATTGCAAGTGGGGTTATTTCTTATCCAAAAACAGAAAATGGATTCGTGGTACGCAGGGGAGTGTTTTCAGGAAAAGCATTTGCAGAAGTGAACCTAACAACACCTGTAAAAGTGCTTGCCATTACTCCAAACACATTTGACTTAACAGAAAATGTAAAGCCAGCTAACATAGTTGCTATCAATGCAGATTTAAGTGATGCAGATTTCATGACCAACCCAATTGAGATTTCACGTGTAACCGGAAAAATTCCGTTGACAGAGGCAGAAGTTGTGGTGAGTGGCGGACGGGGACTAAAAGGACCAGAAAACTGGGGCTTGATAGAAGATTTGGCAAGCGCTTTAGGTGCAGCTACTGCATGCTCAAAACCTGTTAGCGACATGCATTGGAGATCGCATGATGAGCACGTAGGCCAAACCGGTATTACCATCAAACCTAATTTATATATTGCTATCGGCATCTCAGGAGCTATTCAGCACTTGGCAGGTGTAAGTTCAAGCAAGGTTATTGTCGCCATCAATAAAGATCCTGAAGCTCCGTTTTTCAAAGCTGCCGATTATGGTATAGTTGGTGATGCATTTGAAGTGCTTCCAAAAATTACCGAAGCAGCCCAAAAGCTAAAAGCGCAATCTGCATAAACAAATTAAAGATGACGTAATGTTATATATGCGGCTGTCTTTATAGACGGCCGTTTTTATTTGGTAAAAGTAAAATAATGCAACAATCGAGGTAATTTAATTTGCTTCCTGCATCTTTGGAGCGTTCATTTATTTATTTACCGGGATAGTTTCCCATAATTAATTTTTATGCAAATAAGCGCAAACAAAGTAGTGTCCATTCATTACACCTTAACAGATAATGAAGGCACAATCCTCGACACGAGCAGTGGCCGTGATCCATTGTTTTACATCCAAGGCATGGGCCACCTGATTCCGGGCATGGAAGAAGGTATGGAAGGTAAAGCAGCCGGAGAGAAGTTTAGGTTGAAAGTGAGTCCTGAAAAAGGATACGGAGTTCATAAACCTGAAATGATACAACAAGTACCAATTGAAGCTTTTGGTGAGCAAATGGTTAGTCCGGGTATGCAGTTTGAAGCAGGCACCGAAGAAAATCGTTTCATGGTTACGGTTACTTCCGTTGATGATAAACTTGTAACGGTTGACGCCAATCACCCTCTAGCAGGAAAAGAATTGAACTTTGAAGTAGAAGTGATGGAAGTGCGCGAAGCAACAGCTGAAGAAATTTCACATGGACATGTTCATGGTCCGGGTGGCCATCATCACTAAACAATTTTTGCCGAAATCGATAAAAATGGGGCGATACAAATTTTTGTAGCGCCCCATTTTATTTTAATTACGTTGATTATGAATTGGTAAACACAAATTGATTTTTATCGTTCAGCGAAATCACGATTTCACTATTTGGTTTAATATTTCCCATCAATATTTCTTTAGACAATTCATTTAATATCCGTTTTTGAATGACACGCTTAAGCGGTCGGGCACCAAATTGCGGATCATAACCCAATTGTGCCAACCAATCCATGGCTTCATCGGTAGCACTTATTTTTATTTCTTGCTCAGATAAATTTTTCTGGATGTCTTTAAATTGAAGGTCTACAATTTGTCTTACATCTTCTCTGCTCAAAGGTGTAAACATGATGACATCATCAATGCGGTTTAAAAACTCGGGACGTATTGTTTTTTTCAATAAATCCATCACACTGATTTTTGCCTCAGCGATTTTATCTTCTTTATTAACTTCAGTAAAATCTTCCAATTTTTCTTGAATGATATGCGAGCCAATATTTGAAGTCATGATGACAATTGTGTTTTTGAAATTTGCTACCCGACCTTTATTGTCTGTCAATCTTCCGTCATCCAACACCTGCAATAAAATATTAAATACATCAGGGTGTGCTTTTTCAATCTCATCCAATAATATCACTGAGTACGGACGCCTGCGAACAGCCTCTGTTAATTGGCCTCCTTCTTCATATCCTACATAACCAGGAGGGGCTCCAATAAGCCTGCTTACTGTGTGTTTTTCTTGATACTCACTCATATCAATTCGCACCATGGCATTGTCTTGGTTAAATAAAAATGAAGCTAAGGCTTTTGCCAATTCTGTTTTTCCTACACCGGTAGTGCCTAAAAATATAAATGACCCGATTGGTTTTTTAGCATCACTTAATCCTGCACGGCTTCTGCGTATGGCATCAGAAATGGCCTCAATGGCTTCGTGTTGGCCAACTACTCGTTGGTGCAATTCGGTTTCTAGATGCATCAATTTTTCGCGCTCACTTTGTAGCATGCGTGTCACCGGAATACCGGTCCAGCGGCTTACTACATCAGCCACATCTTCACTGTCAACTTCTTCTTTCACCATGGCACTATCGGCTTGTTGCTCCAACAATTGTTTTTTAAACTGCTCCAGTTGTGCTTCTGCTTCTTTAATTTTTCCGTAACGTATTTCTGCCACACGTGCAAAGTCTCCGTTGCGCTCTGCTTGTTCGGCTTCATGTCTCAACTGCTCAATGGATTCTTTTGTTTTTTGAATGCCATCAACCACTTGCTTTTCACTTTGCCATTTTGCTTTAAGCGAATTTCGTTCGTCTTGTAAGTTTGAAATTTCTTCACTTAACGATTTCACTTTATTATCATCGCCTTCACGCTTAATGGCTTCGCGTTCAATTTCCAGTTGCATGATTCTGCGATCTAGCTGATCAATTGCTTCGGGTACCGAATCAATTTCAAGACGTAGTTTTGATGCAGCTTCATCAATTAAGTCGATGGCTTTATCTGGTAAAAAACGATCGTTGATATAACGTTGTGATAGTTCAACCGCTGCGATGATGGCTTCATCTTTAATACGTACTTTATGATGTACTTCATAACGCTCTTTTAATCCACGTAAAATAGAGATTGCGGCTTCGGTATCCGGTTCGTCTACGTATACTTTTTGGAAACGCCTTTCCAATGCTTTATCTTTTTCAATATAGCGCTGGTACTCGGATAGGGTAGTAGCCCCAATGCTTCGTAATTCGCCACGTGCAAGAGCAGGTTTTAAAATATTAGCGGCATCCATAGCGCCTTCTCCACCGCCACCTGCACCTACCAACGTATGTATTTCATCAATGAACAAAACGATTTCCCCATCACTGTCAATCACTTCTTTTACTACGGATTTCAATCGTTCTTCAAACTCTCCTTTATATTTTGCACCTGCAATCAATGAGCCCATATCAAGCGAAAAGATGCGTTTAGATTTTAGGTTTTCGGGTACATCACCACTTACAATACGGTGAGCTAAGCCTTCAGCTATAGCTGTTTTTCCCACTCCGGGTTCGCCAATCAACACCGGGTTGTTTTTTGTTCTGCGAGAAAGAATTTGTAAAACCCTTCTGATTTCTTCATCTCGTCCGATAACGGGATCTAATTTTCCCGACTCAGCAAGATCATTTAGATTTTTTGCAAACTTATTCAATGCATTGTATTGTGCTTCGGCATTCTGAGAAGTGACTTTGCTATCGCCTCTTAATTCCTTAATGGCTTTTTTCAAATCTTTCTCATTAAGCCCTGCATCTTTCACCATATCACTCACACTGTCTTTGTTGTCAAGCAATGCCAAAAGTATATGTTCAACGGAAACAAACTCGTCACCAAATTCTTTTAACAAAGTTTGTGCTTTTATTAATGCCTGATTGGCTTGTGAAGAAAGATACTGACTGCTGGTGCCTGATACTTTTGGATAGCTTTTTAACAATGCATCCAATGCCTGAGTAATGCGTGCAGGATTTGCATTTACTTTTTTAAGTAAGAAACTGATCACATGCTCATCGGTTTCCAAAAGGCCTTTAAGCAAATGTCCGGTTTCAATAGATTGGTGGTTGGCGCTTGCAGCAATCTGTTGTGCTTGCTGAATGGCTTCCTGAGATTTAATGGTAAATTTATCAAAGTTCATATATTGGTTATTTCAATTAATCAATGGGCAATGCTCAATTTCAGTTCCACTTGTGAATACAGGAAAATATGTCGCGGTTCGGGCATCGTTCCTGAAAGATTGGCTCAAATTGTTTAAATCTTCTTTGCTTTTTTCCTCAATATCAGGACAAAACGTCTGATATAGTGTGGGCATATTTATTTTTTCAATCACTTGCAGAGTATTAATTTGCCTTCGGATTATGACACCATTGCAACAAGGAAACGCATCAATTAAAGACGAGGTAAAACGTTTATTTATAAACTACCTCGAAGTACATCAGCAACGCAAAACCCCGGAACGATTTGCGATTTTAGATGAGATTTATTCGAACAAAGAACACTTTGATGTAGAGACATTGTATGTGCATATGAAAAACCGAAACTATCGGGTAAGCAGGGCTACTGTTTATAATACACTTGACTTATTGCTTGATGCGGGATTGGTGGTAAAACATCAGTTTGGAAAAAACCTGGCTTTGTATGAAAAGAGTTATGGCTTCCGGCAGCACGACCATTTGATTTGTAATGTATGCAACAATATTTTGGAGTTTTGTGACCCGCGCATTCAGCAAATTAAAAGTACAATGGGAGATTTGTTGCAGTTTGAAGTGACTAACCATTCATTGCACTTATTTGGTAATCCACAATGCGATGCAAAAGGCAATTGTTTTCATTGTAAAAAACATGTTGCCAGTTTAAAAAACGACCATAAACATATAAAAGATAATTAGATGATAGATGTAGTATTAGGACTCCAGTGGGGAGATGAAGGTAAAGGGAAAATTGTAGACGTGCTTACTCCGCAATACGATGTGGTTGCAAGATTTCAGGGAGGTCCCAATGCAGGGCATTCGCTTGAGTTTGGTGGACAAAAACACGTGCTCAATACAATTCCTTCAGGTATTTTTCATGAGCATTGTATTAATATCATTGGCAACGGTGTGGTGATTGATCCGGTGACATTGAAAAAAGAAATAGAGAAAATAATTGCTTCAGGCGCCAACCCTCACAAAAATTTATACATTTCTGAGAAAGCTCATTTGATCTTGCCTACTCACAGGTTAGTAGATGCAGCTAGTGAAGCCAATAAAGGCGAGCATAAAATTGGCTCTACATTGCGCGGGATAAGTCCTACTTATCAAGATAAAATTGGTCGTACAGGGTTGCGTATAGGCGATATTCTTTCAGCTGATTTTAAAAAGAAATACGATACGCTTGTTGCACACCACAAAACCTTGCTCGACAGGTTTGGATTTGCTTACAATATGAATGAACGCGAACCTGCATTTTTTGAAGCTATAGATTTTATCAAACAATTTCAAATTGTGTCGTCAGAATACTTTATCAATAACCTGATAAGTCAGGGAAAAAAAGTATTGGCAGAAGGTGCTCAGGGTACCTTGCTTGATATTGATTTTGGAACGTATCCTTTTGTAACCTCCAGCAATACCATCACCGGAGGTGCTTGTTCAGGTTTGGGTGTAGCTCCCCAAAAAATCAGAAAAGTGTATGGAATTTTTAAAGCGTATTGTACACGTGTAGGCAGTGGTCCTTTTCCAACCGAATTGCATGACGAAACAGGTGAGCAATTACGCAAACAAGGTTTTGAATTTGGTGCCACCACTGGTCGTCCGCGCAGAACCGGATGGCTTGATTTGCCAACCCTTCGCTATGCCATTATGCTAAACGGAGTGACGGATTTAATATGTACCAAAAGCGATGTGCTCAGCGGATTTGGCGATGTGCCGGTTTGTGATGCCTATGATATTGATGGCAAAATTGTGAATGACATTCCGTTTCAATTTAATGATGCACCAATAATACCGCAATACAAAAAATTTGCAGGATGGCATGAAGACCTTACCACCATCAGAACATATGATGCCTTGCCGGATTCATTTAAAGCCTATATGAAATATATTGAAGAACAAGTAGGACAAAAAATGAGTGTTATATCCGTGGGTCCTGACAGGGAACAAACCATTATGAGATAATCGTACATAAGTAGTGTGTTAAATTCTAAGGCCCAATCATAAAACAAAAAAGCCCTTTCATATCATGATAGATACAAAAGGGCAATAAAGGTGGAGCTGCGGAGAGTCGAACTCCGGTCCGGAGTAGTAAGGAATCAGGTTTTCTACATGTTTAGCGAGGTATTGATTTCAGATACAGATAGGTTACTTCGCATGCCAAACCATATCCAATCCTTTAAAATATTTGCGTCAGCCAAAGGCAACACTGTTGCAAAGCCCTGTCAGATGATGCCCCTGATGCAAAGAGGACAGAACAGCTCCTTGCGGGACAATGGCATTTGCGTAATCTTCCTGATTAGGCAGCCATAGCGAAGTTGTTTTCGCCAGTTGAAAGTTTAGGGATTGATATTAAAGTGCCAACACACCCAATGCACTACATGCTTACCTGTCACTTGCGCTACCCGTCAATTCCGGTCAGCCCCATACGTCAAAGAAGTTATAATTGTTATTATTTACAATAACAATGTCACAAAGATACATCAATTAATAACTGATAACAGCAGATTTATTTTCACCTTTTACGTTTTTCCATTCTACCTTATAACCATATGGGCATCCTGTATCGTTTGGTGTGCCATCAGCTTTTACACCATGGGTTACACTAAATTCAGCACTAAGGCCCGAAAATAGCTGACGTCCGCTCATTACTTTTCCAAAGCATTCGCTAGAGAGCAAAATGGCTTGATTGGTTTGTACCCAAAATGGTTTGCCTTTGCGATTGGTACCCCAAATGATAACATTTTGTTTACCGGCAATAGTGGTGTCGCCTTCTGTGCTTATTGTTAACACACCATTGTTATTGGTAAATGTTCTTTCACGATTTAAAAACCAGGCATTGGTTTCGCCCGAACCAAAAGTGGTACTGCCACTTCCCCAAACTTTATGTACCACTTGCGCATCGCTAAATGCTTTTCCTCCATTCACATTGCGAACATAATAAGATCCAATGAGGGAAATAATATTACCATTTACATTGTTTGTTATACGCACATTGTTAAAATCAATTTTCAGCACAGCACCTGCGTCCGACCATTTGGCACCTTCAGTAAGTTGCAACGTAGCTGTTCCCGTGCGTGTGCGCGTTCCACTAAGGTTAGGGCCGGTGTAGGTAATCACCACACGTTTAAATGCAATAAAAGTACTGTCATTTATATTGGCACCATCAACTGTTGAGGTTTTTCCAAGGGATGAGCTTTCCATGGCATTGCTGATATCATTAAAAATCTGCTCGGTTTCCTGAAAATATATTGAAGCATCGGTGCTCATTTCCTGTAAATCATCACCATCATTTAGTTTGTCTTCATCTTCTTTTTTACAGGCAGTAAACAAGATTGCTGATAATGCCAGTAGGGCTAAGAATTTGGTTGTTATGTGTTTCATAAATATATTATTTTGAATCATTTAGATGTTGCAAATTATGAAAAGTTTAATTACATCGAAATGTGATTCAAATTATTAATTAAAATTTCACACGCCTTTGCTATTTCCATTTCGCTGATGATAAGCGGAGGTGTAAGGCGCAATTTGTTGGGGGCAAACAAAAACCAATCGGTAATGAGGCCATCGGCAATACAATGGTCAATGAGCTTTTTGTTAAGTTCAAATGATTCAAATTCTACTGCCAACATCAGTCCTTTGCCGCTTACAGATTGGATTAAAGGATGAACAAGTAACTTTCTAAACAATGCCTCTTTGGACTCTACAGAATGGATGAGTTGATTTTCCTGAAGTTCTTCTATGCCGGCCAGTGCAGCAGCAGCAACCACAGGATGTCCGCCAAAAGTGGTGATATGTCCCAAGATAGGTGCATCGGCAAGGGTGTGCATCATTTTTTGTGAACTGATAAATGCTCCGATTGGCATGCCTGCACCCAAGGCTTTGCCAAGCAATAAGATATCAGGTACAATATCGTGCTGTTCGAATGCAAACATTTTTCCGGTGCGTCCCATACCGGTTTGTATTTCATCAAAAATAAGTAGGGCACAATGTTCGTTGCAACGTTTTCTTGCTTCGGTTAAAAATGAGTTAGAAAGAGGCACGTAACCTTTTTCTGAGGCAATAACTTCAACAATAAAACACGCGGTATGCTCATCAATCAGTTTGAGTGATTCAATGTCGTTGTGTTGGGCAAAATAAATTTCGGGCAATAGCGGACGAAACGCATCGGTAAAGTAAGCTTCGCTATTTAGGCTGAGTGGACCGTGAGTGCTGCCGTGATACGCTTGCTTGCAAGCCACAATTTTACTCCGACCCGTGATGCGCTTAGCAAGTTTTAATGCGCCATCAACGGCTTCTGCACCTGAATTTACCAAATAGGTACAGTTTAAATTATCCGGCAATAGTGATGCAATTTTTTGTGCGAGTTTGGCTTGAGGTGCTTGTATAAATTCGCCATACACCATCAGGTGCATATATTGATCAACTTGGTTTTTAATGGCTTGATTAACTTTTTTATTTCCATGCCCAAGGCTGCTCACACTGATACCCGAAATCAAATCGAGATAAGCCTTCCCAGCCTCATCATATAAGTAAACACCTTCTGCACGTGCAAATTCCAAACCCAGTGGAAAATGCGTTGTTTGTGCCTGATGCATTAAAAAAGATTGCCTGTTGGTCAATTGCATAGTGCAATGTTAATGCATTCCAATGATTTTGCTAAGTGTGAGTAATTCCATATCGTTTTTGTACTTTTGGTTCCATGTTTAAATTGGACCGCACAAAATTTGCAAAAAAAACATTTGCCGAAGCCGATAATGACCTAGAATATTGGCTTACCAAATCATATGGCGAACGTTGGAGGGCTGCTTGGTATCTTTCGTGCATGGCTTACGGACTTGATCCAAATGAAAATCATAAGCTTGATCGTACCAAAATCAGCAAAAGGAAACGAGAATAATGGGCAATATTTTCAATGACGATTTCAGGGGTTTTATTCTAGCTTTGAATGAAGCCCAAGTTGAATATGTTTTGCTTGGAGGTTATGTGGTGAATTTGCACGGCTACAGAAGAAGTACAGGCGATATGGATATTTGGGTGAAGCCTACCAATATTAACTATGCTGGGATTGTTAATGCATTTACTAATTTCGGCTTACCTACAAATGCAATAGCTGAAAATGATTTCTTGAGTTTGAATTTTGATGTTTTCTCTTTTGGGCAAAGTCCTGTTTCGATAGATATTATGACCCAATGCAAGGGACTTGAATTTGATGCTACTTACACTACAGCCTCATGGGTGAATGTAGAAGGATTGGATGTGAAATTAATTAGCCTGAATAACTTGATTGAAGCAAAAAAAATATCAAACAGATACAGAGACCTAGATGACATCGACCATCTGACAAAAAATAAAAAAGCCGACCAAACGGTCGGCTGTAGGTTTTATTTGAATGTTAAACTATTCGTGGTTATGATGGTGTTTCTGATTATGCTCAGTAATAATCTTCACAAACGTATCATTATCGATTTCTTTGGTTTCGATTGTAATTTTACCTTTTACAATTTCTCTTACTTTATTTGAAACAGCAAGATTTATCATACGTGAGCGGTAGTCTTCTTTTTTCAACGATGGTTCAACAATACTCAGAAGCATCTCATCGCTCAATCCATTTGCACCTCCATATGCACCAAACATACTTTTGGTATAGCTGATTGCTGCTTGCTTAATTTCTTCTTCACCAACCTGAACATTATTTTCGCTCAATACTTTTTCTTCAAATAGATGTTTGCGTAAGTATTCAGCCTCATGTTGGTAGTTGTGCTCAACATTATCTGTATTAAATTTATCACCGTGGCGATCAATTAGCCAGCGCTTCAAAAACTCATCTGGTAAGGTAATGGCTTGTTTAGCAACTAGAGCGTCAACGAGTTCGTGTTCAAACAAATGTTCTGTTTGACTATTGTAGTATCCGGCTACTTCGTTTTTGATACGTTCACGGAAAGCTTCAACAGAATCAACAGCACCTGGTCCGTAAACTTTATCAAATAATTCCTGATTGATTTCAGCTTCATTGTTTCTTTTGATATCTTCAACAAGCACATTAAAATTTTTGTTGATATCATTTACAGTAAGTTTATTGATTCCTAAAACATGTGCAATTTCATTTGAGTCATTATCGAATAAATCAAAAATATTTACGTCAAATGATTTGCCTTTAGTTGTACCAATAAATTCATTTTTGATAGCATCATTTTTAATTGTTGATGTAAGAATTGGAGTTGCTGAGGTTTTTACACCGCCTTCAATAGGTTGTCCGTTTTCGTCTAATTCGGAAAGGGTAACGTATACCATATCATTATCACCTGCAATCTCTACATCATGTAAGGTGCCCATGCGTTTCTTCATACGATCTACTTCTTCATCAATCATTTTTTCTGTTACTATTACATTGTACTTTGTAAATACATCTGCTGATGAAACATTCAAGTCAAAATTAGGAGCTAATCCTATATCAAAGCGAAATGTGTAGTCTTTTCCTTTTTCAAGCTCATCAATTTTTGTGTCTTCAGTTAAAACTGGTTGACCAAGAATGTTCAGTTTGTTTTCTTCAATATAATTAAACAAACCATTAGAAGCAGTAGTATTTATTGCTTCAAGCAATACACTCGATCCATACATTTTTTCAATCATGGATTTTGGAGCCATTCCGGGACGGAATCCAGGAATATTAGCTTGTTTTTGGTATTGTTTTAGTTTTTTGTCAACCTCAGGAGCATAATCAGTTCCTGAAACATTTACAGAAATCGTTCCGTTGAGTTCGTCTTTTTTTTCGAATGTTACATTCATTTCGCGATGGTTTTAAATAAAAATAAGACTAATGAATTAGTCTTATTTGGTTTGGTGCGGATGGAGGGACTCGAACCCCCACGCCTCTCGGCACCAGATCCTAAGTCTGGCACGGCTACCAATTACGCCACATCCGCATATATCATTTCTCCTACCTTACACTTTTCCGGCTACTCCCGCCTGTGTCGGGATTGTTCAACTAGTCGTTTTTACAAAACGAAGTTTCACGAACAATTACGCCACATCCGCATATATCATTTCTCCTACCTTACACTTTTCCGGCTAC
>CAYSBE010000018.1:15864-28933 GCA_964429245.1 uncultured Bifidobacteriaceae bacterium
CTTACACTTTTCCGGCTACTCCCGCCTGTGTCGGGATTGTTCAACTAGTCGTTTTAAACGAAGTATCACGAACAATTACGCCACATCCGCATTTTATTGCTTTCAGAAAGTAAAAAAGTATACGTTAATACACCTTAAAAATTCTAAAGGGACGGCAAAGGTATGGTTATTTTACAAATCTGCAAACAAATATTATGATTCAGAAAATGAGTATATTATGTTTTAGGCCCGCATTAATTGATTTAGTTTTTTAAAATCAATTTTCCCGCCTGTAGCTTTCAGGTGCTCAAGAATAGCAATGCCGCGCTTGATGCGCAGGTCGGGGTTTTTCACATTTCCGGCAATATAAATTAGGCTGCGTTGTTTGCCGGGTGTAAGTGAATGAAAAAACTGATTGCCGTCCTCGTCCTGTTTAAGCAGTTCTGCAAATTCAACGGGCATAGGCAATCCGTATTCGCTGTTGTCGTTTTCAAGCATTACCTCCACCATATCGCCTTCGTTGAGCTTCAGTTTTTCGCGCAACTTTTTATTGATATTTATAAAATAGTTGCCATCACCCATGGGCATCAACGCTGCCTGAAATGTGGCGTGCTGATTAAGTGTGCATACAATCCGTTTATTCTCAAGGAAATCTTGTACATATTTTACAGGCACTGTAACATGGTAGTACCAGAGATTTCCATCAAATTTTCCAATAGAAGATTTAAATGCAATTGTTTTTGGTGATGTCATATAAAAAATCAACCCTCAGGAAGGAAGCTGAGGGTTTGATATTATGTGTTCATGATATCTTCAATTTGTTCTGCTTCAATCGGAATATGTTCCATCAAATCGATGCAGCCATCTGCTGTAATCAAAATTTCATTTTCCAAGCGAATGCCAATTCCTTCTTCAGGTATGTAAATACCGGGTTCACAGCTATACATCATTCCTGATTGCATGGGTTCGTAGCGCATTCCTACGTCATGTACATCAAGCCCAAGAAAATGTGATGTGCCATGCATGAAATATTTTTTATAAGCAGGCCAATCAGGATTTTGTTTTTTTATATCATCCATTTTAATGAGTTGCAGATCCACAAGTTCTTTTTCCATTGCCAGTCCAACTTCTTTGTGATATTCCATCAACATAACTCCGGGTTTTAGCATTTGTTTAGCGGCACGCATTACACGCAAAACTGCATTGTATACATCTTTCTGTCTTGGTGTAAATTTTCCGTTCACCGGCATCACACGTGTCATATCGCTGATATAGTTTCCATAATCGGCACCGGTATCCAGCAAAAGTAAATCTCCATCGCGGCATATATCAGCATTGTCAACATAATGCAATACACAGGCATTTTTGCCCGATGCCACAATAGGCGTGAACGAATGTCCGGTAGCACCATTTCTAACAAATTCATGAATTACTTCGGCTTCTACTTCATACTCTTTAACACCTGGTTTTACGAATTTGAGTACCCGCCTGAACATACTGTGTGAAATCTCCAGAGCCTTTTTCATGTACTCAACTTCTAGCGGATGTTTTACCGAGCGTAACCGTTGCATAATTGGAGCTGCCCTTTCGAACTGGTGTAAAGGATAACGCTCACGCATTTCGTGGGCAAATAACAAATCTTTATAAGGAGCTTTATTGCTTGCACGGTCATTCTCATTTGTATTCAAATAAATGGTTTGGGCCATATTAAATACAGGACGCATCAATGCATCAAATTCATCCATCCAGAATACGTTGGCAATTCCAGATATGGCAGTAGCTTCTTCCTTGGTATATTTATGGCCATCCCACACGGCAATTTGTTCGCTGGTGCGTTTCACAAACAAAGCTTCGCGGTATTGCGCAACAGGACAATCCGGGAAAATTACAACAGCACATTCTTCTTGGTCAATACCGGTATGCCAGTACATATCTGAGTTTTGTTTAAACTCATAGCTTGCATCGCCATTGCGCGGCATAATCATGTTGCTGTGAAATATGGCTATGCTGTTAGGTTTCATAGCGGTTTTAAATCGGTTTCTGTTGTCAATAAACAGTTGCTTGTCAATTAATTCGTATCGCTTCATTTGGGTGTCAATATTCAATACAAGGTTAATGCAATTCGGTGAATGGTCAAAAACAAATTACACAAGCGGGACCGAACCTCTAAAAATATTGTTAACTTTGCCCCGCTTTGAGAAAATACGGCTCACATATTTCCATACTGCTGCTGGCAATTATTTCAATTGCATGGCTGCCGTATAATGTATTTCATAAGCACGATTCCGATACCCATTTGCAGCATTTAGTTTCTGGTGAACACTTACATGAGCACCACTGCGAGATGGATAGCTACGTATGTCAGGATGTATTTACAAGCGATTGCGAGCACGCTTCACATCTTTCTGCATATCATGCCAATTGCTTTATCTGTGAATTCGTATTTACCAAACATTTTGACCAGATAAACGCGTATCAACCAAATATCATCGACCAGTTTAATCAATTGGTATCCAACCCGTTTTTATGTGCGTTGCGATTTTACAGCATCTCAGCCGACTCGCGCGGACCGCCCGTTGTAGCATAAAGCTAATCCATTTCTTTTTCAATTATTTTTTTTTAATTATTAAACATGCAAAAGGCATACATAGGTATGCTTGTTGTGGCTTTGATGATTTGCGGAAAGCTGGGTGCAGCAGTTGTTGCAGAAAAGTATTCCATACAGGTAACTGTATTGGATAGCATTACCGGGCAACCCTTAACCGGAGCATCTATTCATATCGAAGGCATAAACAAAGCTTACCTAACTTCATCAGCGGGCTTGGTGAACATTGATTCATTACCCAAAGGCAATTATCATATTGATGTGGTTGCTGAAGGGTATCATATGCACCATGCTGAAATTTCGGTTCGTAGAAATATGGCTGTGGAGGTACTGCTATGTCCGAATACATTCCATTTGCATGAGGTGGTGGTGCACCGGAAAAGAAATGAAGAACAAACAACACTGCAATATAAAAATACCCTGAACACAAAAGAGGTGCAAGCCAACCGAGGACAAAACATAACAGAACTTTTGACGCAAGTAAACGGAGTAAGTGCGATGACCAGCGGTCCCGCCATTAGTAAACCCATCATTCGCGGATTGCATAGTCAGCGAATGGTTATGTCTGTTAATCAAATCCGATTGGAAGGACAACAATGGGGTGCAGAACATGCTCCTGAAATTGACGCATTTGCTGTTGATAAAGTGGAAGTTATTAAAGGAGCATCTTCTGTAATGTTTGGTGCCGAAGCTATTGCCGGTGTGGTTAAGGTTACTCCTAAACCTTACCGACAAATAAATGGGGTAGAAGGTGCATTGTCATTGAATGCTTTTTCAAATAACAAACAAGGCGCACTTGGATTGTTGCTTTTGGGAACGCAAGGAAAAAGACAACAAATTCAATGGCGCTTACAATCCTCCATGCGAAAAGCAGGTGATAGCCGTGCACCGAATTATGTGATATCTAATACAGGTATGGAAGAAGCGAATGGTTCAGTTGCTATGCGCTACAATTGGAACAATCAAGCGTTTACAGAAATAACCTATTCTTTGTTTTACAGCAAAATGGGTATTATGTCGGCTTCGCATTTAGGCAATGTAACTGATTTGCAAAGAGCCATTGAAAGTTCGCAACCATTAATTATTCTTCCATTTACTTTTGATATTAACCGACCATATCAGCAGGTTAAACACCAAACTGTATCCATTTTGCACGAACAAAAATTCACGCATTTCAAAACAGCATTTCAATATTCATTTCAGCTAAACGAACGAAAAGAATACGATAATGATGCCGTATATAATCGTACACTGAGGTCTGAACAGCTACCTGCATTTGATATGCAAATTGCCACGCAGATTTTTTCGGCCAAACTTACCCAACAAACGTATCGTAAATTTAATCTCCATTGCGGTGCCGACATCATGTTGCAAAACAATTTGGTTGGTGGTTTGCAATACCTCATACCAGATTATACCTCGTTTTCAGGTGGGGTATATGCGCTGGAAAGAAGAGAGCATACAGATTGGTCGCTTGATTTGGGAATGAGGATGGATTATAAAAGACAGCATGTTACACACACTGACAGATTCAGAAAAATTGATCAAATGCTGGAGTTTTTGATGCCAACAGGTATGGTTACATACGTTAGAAAACTATCGGCCAAACAAAATCTGGTACTGAATGCCTCATCAGGTTGGCGAGCTCCTTCGATTAATGAGCTGTATAGTGATGGGGTGCATATTTCGTTGGCAACATATGAGAAAGGAAATGCAGAACTTAAACCGGAACAATCGTATTTGTTTGATATTGCATGGAACATCAAAACCGATAAATGGAATGTAGAGTTGAGTGCATACAACAACTATATGCATCAATTTATTTATCAACTTCCGGATTCGGTTCCGATTTTAACCATTAGGGGGGCTTTCCCTTTGCTGAATTTCAAACAAACCAATGCCAACTTAACAGGTGCTGATGTAACGGTAAGCAGAAAAATAAGGAATGATTTTCAGGCAGCGTTAGCTTATTCTTATTTGTATGCCCAAGATGTGAGCAACGGTATTCCGCTTATTTTTATGCCTGCAAACAGGTTGCGAATAAATTTTGGTTATCAAAAAGCAAAGGTTGCATTTATGCATCAGTTGTTTGCTACAATCAGTTTTACCCACGTTGCCGAGCAAAAAAGGTATACAACGGGAAGTGATTACATGTCTCCGCCAACGGCCTATCAGGTTATTCATTTTAATTCAGGATTTGCATTTAAGGTGCACCAACAATTTTGGCAAGTAAGTGTTGGGGTAAACAACCTAATGGACCAAACTTACCGCGATTACATGAGCCGCTTCAGGTATTTTACAGATGAAGCCGGACGCAATTTTATTTTAAGACTAACTATTCCATTTAACTAACTTTAACAATTTAACAACATGAAAAAAAATCTAATTTATTTATTGACACTTGTAAGTGTTTTTACTTTCTCTTGTAAAGACGACCATGATGATGACCATAAGGATGATCACGATCACGAAAATGAACTCATCACCACCTTGCGCATCAATTTAACCGACACCGCCAGTGGTACTGTTCAAACATTCACATGGAGACAACCGGGAGGTCCAGGAACAGCAGTTACCATAGATACTATAAGATTAATATCAGGTAAATTCTACTCTGCTACAACAGATGTGCTTGATGAAAGTAAAAATCCGGTAAAGAGTGTGACCGCTGAGATTGAAGAATTGAAAAATGAGCATCGCTTTATTTATACATCGTCTACTACCCGACTTACCACTACCATCACAGATTTCGACTCCAATAATCCACCATTGGAACTTGGATTAAGATGGAATGCCGTGACCGCACAAAGTGGCGATCAAGCAGGGCAACTTCGAATTACATTAAAGCATTACAGCTCATCAGATCCCAAAACTAACGGACCACAGGCAGGCTCTACCGATATTGATGTAACTTTTCCGGTTGTCATCAATTAATTTGGTTGGCGATGTGTAATCCAAAGTGCAACTTTGTTGCATGCAAAATTTTATAGAGATATCCATTGATTGTGCCCCTGATTTGATAGACATTATTGGTGCTGAATTATTAGCATCAGGTTACGAATCAATAATGGAGCAGGAACCAGGTATACTTACGTATATTACAGAAACGGAATGGAATGAACAGGAATTGCTTGAGCTGTTAAGCAAATATGGCATAGGCCCGGCAGCTGTTCATTCCAAAACCG
This sequence comes from uncultured Bifidobacteriaceae bacterium, assembly GCA_964429245.1. GTDB lineage: Bacteria > Bacteroidota > Bacteroidia > UKL13-3 > UKL13-3 > CAYSBE01. The sequence goes on from CAYSBE010000018.1 coordinate 21,634, forward strand.
TTCCCAATCAAAATTGGAATGAAATATGGGAGTCGTCATATGAACCCATTTGCATTGATAATAGGATTCGAATACGCGCGCCATTTCATGTTGAGGATTCATCCTACGAAAATGAGTTGGTTATAAAACCAAAGAATACGTTTGGCACAGGCCACCACGAAACTACCCAATTGATGTTGCAACTGATGCTTGATGAAACCTTTTCCGGGAAACTCATTTTTGATTTTGGATGTGGCACAGGTATACTTGGCTTGATGGCTTTGAAACTTGGTGCAAACAAAGTAACAGGCAATGATATTGATGGTTGGTGTACGGATAATATTAACGAGAACATGCAACTCAATCATTTGGAGGCATTCGAATTTCGACAAGGAGATTTGTCGGTTATTAAAACCGATGAATGCTTTGATGGCATACTTGCCAATATCAACAAAAATATATTGATGGCGAATTTTGAGAAACTTTCTATTCACCTAAATGCAGGTGGTTTTTTACTCATCAGCGGTTTTTATGGGCAGGATTTGGATGATTTAAAAATCGCAGCTGAGCCAAAAGGATTGTCATTTGAGAGGCACCGTACCCTAAACAACTGGTGTGCTGCTCGATTTAAAAAAATCTAAAAGGAATTTATTTGATTGATTAAAAACTGCACATTTGCACAAAAGAATATAACTATGTACGGAAAGCTAAAAGCACATTTGCAAAAAGAACTGACAGATATTGAATCGGCCGGATTGTATAAACGCGAACGCATCATTGTTTCGGAACAAGGTGCTGAAATTACACTGAACACCGGTCAGAAAGTGCTGAACTTTTGTGCTAATAATTACCTGGGATTGTCATCTCATCCGCGTGTGAAAGAGGCTGCCAAGAAGACAATTGAAGCGCATGGATTTGGAATGAGTTCGGTTAGATTTATTTGCGGTACTCAGGATATACATAAAAACCTCGAGAAAGCCATTGCCGATTTTTACGGTACTGAAGATACCATTTTATATGCAGCGGCTTTTGATGCAAATGGAGGGGTGTTTGAACCTTTGTTTCAGGAGGCTGATGCCATTATCAGTGATGAGTTGAATCATGCCTCGATTATTGATGGCGTACGTTTGTGCAAGGCACAGCGCTATCGTTACAAAAACAATGATATGGCTGATTTAGAAACCCAGCTAAAAGCCGCAAATGACAAAGGAGCTCGATTTAAAATCATTGTAACAGACGGTGTTTTCAGCATGGACGGATACGTTGCCCAACTTGACAAAATATGTGACTTAGCCGATAAATATGATGCATTAGTAATGACAGACGAATGCCACAGTGCAGGTTTTATTGGTAAAACCGGACGTGGCGTGCCAGAGTTGTGTAATGTAATAGGAAGGGTAGATATTATTACAGGCACATTGGGAAAAGCTCTTGGAGGTGCTATGGGTGGATATACCACAGGGCATAAAGAAATTATAGAATTGTTGCGTCAACGCTCACGACCATATTTGTTTTCTAATTCTTTGGCCCCTTCAATTGTTGGTGCTTCGCTAGAAGTGTTTAAGTTATTAAATGAAAGTACCGCATTGCGCGATAAATTAGAAGCCAACGTAAAACAATTTAAAGTGGGCATGCAAGCTGCCGGTTTTGATTTGCGCGGAGGCGAAAGCGCTATTGTTCCTGTGATGTTGTATGATGCAAAACTTTCGCAGGAGTTTGCCAATAGGTTGCTTGATGAAGGCATTTACGTTATCGGATTCTTTTATCCTGTGGTGCCAAAAGACCTCGCCCGTATTAGGGTGCAACTGTCCGCTGCACACGAACCTCACCATATTGAGAAGGCAATACATGCGTTCACTAAAGTAGGTAAGGAGTTGGGTGTTATTTCTTAACATACTGAAAAACAGTTTTTAAAGACAATTATTTATGTTACTTTAACATTAAAGATACATTCGATTAACATAAGCATAATGATGCATTAACTGAAAGCGAAGTTTGCCCGTATAGATTTGCTGCATTATTTAACTTAAGTTATGCGTAAACATATTTACACGTTAGTATTATCTTTATTGGTACTAATAACTGCTGCAACAGCACAGAATACTGGCAAAATTGCAGGTAAAATTACAGACAAAAAATCAGGAGAAGAATTGATAGGCGTTTCGGTTCAGGTGGAGGGTACATCTTTTGGGGCGGTTACTGATTTCGAAGGAAAATATATCATTCAAAACTTAACACCTGGAACTTATAACCTGGTGATATCGTATGTTTCGTATAATAAAAAAACTGTAAAGGGTGTAGTAGTAACTTCCAAAGAAACGACCATATATAATATAGATTTAGAAGAAAGTACCCAACAACTGAATGAAGTAGTTATTTCAGCACAGGTAAGAAAAGAATCAGTAAACTCAGTTTTGATTCAACAAAAAAATGCAGTTGCCGTTTCAAGTGGTGTATCTGCAGATTTAATCAGAAAAACTCCGGATAGAACAACAGCTGATGTAATCAAAAGGGTGAGTGGTGCATCCATACAAGATAATAAGTTTGCGATTGTAAGGGGATTAGGTGATCGTTACAACATGGCATTCATTAATGGTGCCCCGTTGCCAAGCTCAGAGAGTGATAGAAAAGCATTTTCGTTAGACTTAATACCTGCTGCTGTGCTTGATAATATGATGATTATTAAAACTGCAACTCCTGATATGCCAGGAGATTTTGCGGGAGGATTCATACAAATTAATACCAAAGACATACCCGATGAAAACCAAACAATAGTAGGATTTAATATTGGAATGCACTCGCTAACCACATTTAAATCAGGGTTCTCGAGTATGAATACCAGCAGTACAGATTGGTTGGGATATGATAATGGAACCAGAGCCATACCTGATGGTGCCCAATCTACATCACAAGCAAAGGAAGCCTCATCGGCAGAGTTGGTAGAACAAGCAAAATTGTTTGATAACAATTTTAAACCTCTTGAGGTAAATAGCTTTTTACCCAATATGGGTTTGAATGTAATGTCATCGAGAAGGATAAAAACTGAGAAAAACGAATTCGGTATTTTAGGAGGAATAACATACAGCAACAACTACCGATACACTCCTTTTACGGTAAATGAGCCGCCTTTAGCAGACGAACAACGCTCCATTGATTTTAAAACAGCCGACTATAGAACATATACTTACGATAATTATAGAAGAAACGTAAACTTAGGAGCGGTGTTAAACTTTTCAATGAAGGCAGGTAAGAATAACAAGTTTTCGTTCAAAAATTTGTATACCCAAAACGGAGAAGACCAAACCATTCGTAGAACAGGTTTTTCTTATGTAAACCATGCATCACCTTTAGTTGATCAAGAAAATAAAAAGTACGATGACTATATTTATCAATATCAGTCTAGCAGGATGCTGGCATCACAATTTTCAGGAGAGCATTTCCTGCCAAGTCAAAAAATAAAAATAAAGTATACGCTTGGTTACTCTAGTATCCAACGCGAGTTGCCTGATTTTAAACGTCTGATATACCAAGCTGATAAAATTATTGGTGATACGGTTTATCAAAATTCAATTGTGCAATTAAACCCTGATGCCAACTCGTTTACACCAAACCAAACAGGTAGGTTTTTTTCTACCTTAGATGAGAACTCTCCATCAGCAAAATACGAAATCAGTATTCCTTTTAACTTTCTGAAAAAATCAGAAGTAAAATTAGGTGGATTCAACCAAACCAGAACAAGAACATTCGAAGGTCGTAATTACTTGTTTACTTATGATAACAATACACTTGACCCGAGTAAATTTGATCAGGCAGGAATTGAAGGACCCGATTCAGTTTTTAGAGATGCAAACTTGCAAACCGATGTGTTTTTTCAACGTGAAACAACACAAGGATCTGATAGTTACACAGCTAGTTCAAGAACAAATGCAGGTTTTGTGATGTTTGATAATAAGGTTTCAAATAGGTTGAGATTTATTTGGGGCGTTAGGGTTGAGCAATTCAATCAGAAAATAAATTCAGAAGCAATTGGTAAAAAGGTTGCTGTAGATAAAACTGTTACCGATTGGCTTCCATCTATCAATGCTATTTATGAATTAACTGAAAAGCAAAATTTACGAGTAGGATATGCCCGAACTTTATCGCGTCCAGAGTTTAGAGAATTTGCACCTCTTGCATTTTATGAAGTAAATTATAATTCTATTATCATTGGTAATGAGAGCTTGGTAAGGGCAACAATTGATAATATTGACATCAAGTGGGAGTATTATCCAACACCAGGTCAAACCATATCCATCAATCCTTTCTATAAAAAATTCACCAATCCGGTCGAAATGATTGTGGTTCCTAATCCATCGTTTAGAAATTTTAGTTATCAAAATGCAACTTCAGCTGAAAACTTTGGAGTTGAATTTGAAACACGCATCTTGTTGGCAGGATTAGATAAAATAATTGGTACAAATGCTTTCAAAGATTTTACATTTTATGGAAACTTATCACTGATAGAGTCACAAGTTAACTTATCTAATGTGGGTAAAGGTTTATCAAAACGACCACTTCAAGGTCAATCACCATATGTTTTCAATTTAGGATTAAATTATGTGAATCCTAAATATGTAGACATCTCTTTTAACTTAAATAGGGTAGGAAGAAGAATTGCATTTGTGGGCACAAGCGAGAACCAAACCATTTGGGAAAATCCAAGAACAGTGGCTGATTTAAGCATCAATAGAACTGTGTTCAAAAAACTTCAAGTGAAATTAATAGTAGGAGACATCTTTGCACAAAACCTTATTTTCTATCATGATTTAAATAGAAACGGAAAGTTTGACCAAGGAACAGATGCAGATGCATTTAACTACAGATTTGGAAGAACATTTACAATAGGAGCGTCATATACCTTCTAATAAATTGAATAAATACCATTTTAGAAAAGATCGGTCCATCCGGTCTTTTTTGGTTATTAATATTAAGTTAATTTTCACGTAACGCAAGTTTAACTCGAAGGTAACATTCCCTTCAATGTGCAATTCTAATCTTGTTGCTGATAATTATTAATCAAAAACAAAAATGAAATTAAAATCTACAGCTGTAATTGCAGCATTGGTCCTAAGCATGAATGCTTACAGCCAATTCTTCGACACTGTACCATTTGTCGGTGCATTTCCTCAAACGGGTTCAACAAAAGTAGCCTCAACAGGTTACAATCCTGACCCAACCAATACCAACGCAGATTGGACTGCAGGTTGGTCAAACTTCACACCAAACACTACGGTGTATCCTGGAGATGCAGGTTGGACGCCAACTGCAGCACACCCTGCAACCAATGCCAATAAAGTATCGGTTTCAGGTGATATTTCAGTAAACACAACTTGGACAAAAAACAATTGGTACGAAGTTTCAGGTACTGTTCACATTTTGAGTGGTGCTACCTTAACTATTGAACCAGGTACAGTTGTTCGCGGAAACGTAAATAACGTATTTGTGTTAATCGTTGCTAAAGGTGGAAAATTAAATGCAGTAGGAACATTGCAACAGCCAATCGTTATGACTTCAGGCAGAGCTGCAGGATCACGTGTTCGCGGTGATTGGGGTGGATTGCTTATGATTGGTAACGCACATACAAACACTGCAGGTGGTGTTCGTCAATACGAAGCCCTTCCTTCTGATCCTTTAGCACTTTATGGTGGTGGACCAAACTACAACGATGCAGATAATTCTGGCGCATTAAGATACCTGCGTGTAGAATATGCAGGATATAATTTCTTGCCAGATCAAGAAATTAATGGTATCACATTTGCCGGAGTTGGATTCGGAACAACAGCCGATTACTTACAAGTAAGTTATGCCAACGATGACTCATATGAGTGGTTCGGTGGTGCTTCTAACCACAAATATTTAATTGCATTAGGCGGAACAGATGATGATTTTGACATGGACGAAGGATATAACGGGAAATGCCAGTTCTTACTTGGTGTTCGTAATCCTGCTGTTTTTGAAACGTCACCTTCAGGTACATCAAACGGTTTAGAGCACGATAATAATACAGGTTTAGGCTCTGCTGGTCAGGTAACTCCTGGTGTGAATGCACCTACTCCTCTTACTGCTCCTATCATTTCAAATATGACTTTGTTAGGCCCAATTCGTGCTGGTGAAAATAGAAATTCATTATCTACAACCTCACGTGCACGCTTTGGTCGCGCTTTAGAATTAAGAACAAATGTTTCAACATCGGTATTTAATTCATTAATCGGTGGATACCTTGAAGGTTTCCGTATGGTTCACCCTAACGTAAGTATATCTCCTTCTGTTCAGGATAGAGCAATCAATGACGAAATGTCAATGCGTAGAAATGTGCTTGCCTCTGCAATTACAACAGACGTATTGTGGTCATCAACTAATCCTCCTGCAAATACCGGTCCGTTTACTACATCTTCTTTAGCTACTTGGTGGTTTAATGGTCCTGCTTCATTCCCAAATCCGGGTAATGATACAGCAAATACAATTGCAAAATTCCAAATTGTTTCTCCTTCATATACTGGTTTAGCAAATGGTTCATTGAATCAAATAGATTTTAGCGCAGTTAACTATATGTTAGCCAGCACCAGTCCATATGTAAATGCAGCTCGTTTTAATCATCCTAAAATACCTACAACTCCTCAGCCAAGTATCGCTGTAAACCCATCTGCCTTGCCTATTTTTAACCAAATTGTAGGAACACCAAGTCCAGTTCAATATATTGTGGTTAGAGCGTCTAATTTAGCAGGTAATATCAATATGACAATTGGAACCAATTTCCAAATTTCATTTAACCGCACTACAGGTTGGGGAACTAACTTAACTAAAAACGGCCCTTCTGCAAATGATACAGTATTTGTTAGATATAACAGAAATGATGCAGGATCAAACAGCGCGATATTGAATATTACTTCAACACAATCTGCTGATTTTACTCCGCTAAATATTACAGTTAACGGATCAGCTACATCTCCTGCATCTCCTGTAATTGGAGTTGACAAATCTTTATTAAGATTTTCAACTGCATCAGGTGTTGCTTCAGCAGAACAAACTATTAATGTTTTCGGAAGATTTGTTTCAAGCAATATTACAGTTGCAGTTTCAGCACCTTACGAAGTTTCTACAACTTCAGGTTCAGGTTTTGGTGCAACAGCATCAATTACTGCTGCATCTACAATCAATACACAATTATTTGTACGCTATAACCCAACTGCATTTGGATCAAATAGCGCATCATTATCATTAGTTACTGCAGGAGTTGATAGTATCAAAGTAGCATTAGAAGGAACAGCTACAGGTGGTCCAT
>CAYSBE010000019.1:0-28873 GCA_964429245.1 uncultured Bifidobacteriaceae bacterium
TGTATGGGTGCGTTGATGGCATTTCGCTCGGCAAAGCCACGCACGGTAAAGTTTTTGGAGTTGATATCGCGAAGGTAGCGCCTGCGACCCATCAAGGTTTGTACATAGCCATGTTCGCGGGCAAAGTTGATGGTATCATCCATGTATTGCTTTATTTTGGGATACTGCACAAAATAGGCATCAATAATGGCACCGGCTTCGCTGCGTGCAATGCCCAAGCTTTGCGACAGTCCGAAAGGTGTTTGTCCGTAAATGATACCGAAGTTTACAGCCTTGGCATTTCTGCGTTGTGCAGGGGTTACATCTTCTAGCGGAATACCATACACTTTTGCTGCCGTAGCCGCGTGAATATCCAGTCCGTGGCGGAAAGCCTCAATCATATTTTCTTCTTCAGCAATGGAAGCAATAATGCGCAATTCAATCTGCGAGTAGTCGGCACTCAGCAAAACAAAGTCATCATTTCGGGAAATGAATGCCTTACGAATTTCTTTCCCTTTATCCGTGCGGATGGGAATGTTCTGTAAATTAGGAGCAGTAGAGCTCAACCTTCCGGTTGCTGCCACTGCCTGGTTGAAGGAGGTGTGTACACGACCTGTTTTTTTATTTACCAGTTCGGGCAGCGCATCTACATACGTTGAGCGTAGTTTCTGTAACTGACGAATTTCAAGAATGTAACGAACAATTTCGTGTTCACTCAGTTTTTGCAACACATCTTCACCTGTTTGGTACTGGCCTGTTTTGGTTTTTTTCGCTTTGGGGTCCAGTTTTAAATGGTCAAATAGAACTTCACCCAGTTGCTTAGGCGAAGCAATATTGAAGGTAAGTCCCGATAGTTCGTATATGCGTTTTTCCAGTTCGGTTATTTCCTTTGTTAGTTCCACAGAATAATCATTCAGAAAAACAGAGTTGATGCGCACCCCCTCACGCTCCATATTGCAAAGCACATCTACCAGCGGCATTTCCAGCTCGTTGAATAATTTTTCGCCATTTGCTGTGGCAAGCATGGGAGCAAAAAGTTGTTTCAGTTGCAGGGTTATATCCGCATCTTCGGCAGCGTATTCTTTGATTTTTTCCAGCTCAACATGGCGCATGTTCAGTTGGTTTTTTCCTTTTTTGCCAATCAGTGTTTCGATAGAAACAGGTTCATATTGCAGGTAGTTGGCCGATAGAAAATCCATGCCATGACGCATATCTGCATCTATGATATAGTGCGCCAGCATGGTATCAAATCCTTTTCCTTTCAGGCTTATTCCATAATTTTTCAGGATATGCAAATCATACTTTATGTTTTGCCCAATTTTGATAACGTGTTCACTCTCAAAAAACGGACGAAAACGCTCCATTACTTCCATTGCCCTTTCTTTTTCTGCAGGCATAGGCACGTAATAGGCTTCATGTGGTTTTATTGCAAAAGAGAGGCCAACTACTTCAGCAGACAGTTCATCCAGCGAAGTGGTTTCGGTATCAAAACACACTTCGGTTTGTTGCAGTAGTGTTTGCAGCAGTTCAGTTTGTGCTTCAGTGGTTTCAATTAAGTGATAGGCATGTGCGGTGTTTTGAATAGAATTTGATGGTGTTGTCTGAACCGCAACTTCAATATCTTCATTCGCCACAACTGATGGCCCTTGGTTAAACAAATCAAAAGTACCGGTTGAACCCGCAATGGATGATTGAATAACAGAAGACTCCGTTTCATTGCCAAAGAGTCGTTTGGCGAGTGTGCGAAATTCCAATTCAGCAAACAGTTTTTCGCAGGCTTCCTTATCAGGCGGGTCAAGTATCAGCTTGTTCTCTTCCAGTTCGATAGGCACATTGAGATCTATGGTGGCAAGACGTTTGCTCAGAAAAGCCTGTTCGCGATTATTCTCAACATTTTCCTTTTGCTTGCCTTTTAGTTCATGCAGGTGTTCGTAAAGGCCTTCCATGCTGCCATATTTTTGTACCAGTGTTTTGGCTGTTTTTTCACCTATGCCCGGTATGCCCGGAATATTATCTACCGCATCTCCCCACATTCCTAAAATATCAATTACTTGGTCAACCCGTTGTATATCCCATTTCTTCAGCACTTCGGGCACGCCTAGTATTTCATAATCATTGCCCATGCGGGCCGGTTTGTAAATGAAAATATGGTCACTTACCAACTGCGCAAAATCTTTGTCGGGCGTCATCATGTACACATCAAAGTTTTCTTTTTCGGCTTTTTTTGCAAGAGTGCCGATGATATCATCCGCTTCGAAGCCATCAAGCGTAAGGATGGGAATGCGCAGGGCTTCGGTAACGCGCATGATAAAGGGCAGTGATTTGGTAATGTCTTCGGGTTGTTCTTGTCGGTGAGCTTTGTACAACTCGTACTCTTCATGTCGAGCGGTTGGAGCAGCCGTATCAAACGATACACCAATATGAGTAGGTTTTTCTTTTTTCAGCACATCCAGCAGCGTATTTGTGTAGCCAAACACAGCCGAGGTATTGAGGCCGTATGATGTAATGCGGGGATTTTGGCTAAAGGCAAAATAGGCGCGATACACCAATGCCATACCGTCTAATAAAAAAAGTTTTTTGCGATCGCTCATGTGAGCGAAAGTAGGATATTTTCAGATGAGGCTTATTACATACAGAAACAAAAAAAAACCGGCATTGCCGGTTTTAAGATTTACTCAGTGCAGATGCAACCAGGACGATTGGGGCAAATGTCTGATTCGTTTTCGATGGATGAAGTTTTTTGGGTGGCGGCAAATACCATAACAGCAGTGAAAAGCAAAGCGGCAAAAAGTGTTGCCATGTTTAGTTTATTTTTCATATTTCAATAATATTTGAATAAACGAATGTATTGATAACCATAAACAAATCCAAATATCCATTGACGAACTAGTATTCCATTAATCCACAATATTCTGGTACATCGCCTTGATTTCTTTGCCAAACTTTTGCTCCACCACTTTACGTTTTATTTTTTGTGTAGGGGTCATTTCTCCGGCTTCTAGACTGAATGGCCTGCGTTTCACTATAAAATGTTTCACACGTTCAAACTTGCCCAACTCTTTGGCGAATTTATCCATATGCTCGTCTACCCATTTGATTACCTTTTCGTCAGTTACAAATTCGTCTGCTTCATTAAACCATTCTTCACTGAAATTGAATGATTCTTTCAGCTCCTCTTTTGAGGGAACAATAATAGCCGTGAGGTATTCTTGGTTATCACCAATCAAAAAAATCTGTTCAATGCGGGTTGACTTCAGGTAGGTATTTTCGATAGGTGTAGGGTATACATTTTTACCAAACGAATTTACAATAATGTTCTTGATACGGTCGGTTATTTTCAAGTAACCTTTGTAAAATTTGCCTACATCACCGGTATGCAGCCAGCCATCGCTGTCAATTGTTTCGGCCGTTTCTTTGGGCAGGTTCCAGTAGCCTTTCATTACATTTTCGCCACGTACCAATATTTCTCCTTCAGGCGATTCAAAATCGGGCTGAAAAGAGTTGTAGGTTTGAATGGTATAAACTTCCTTGGTATCGGGGTTTTGTATGGCCACTTCGCAGCCTTTACCAACACGGCCAACGGCACCAAATACCTGTCGGTGTGCTTCATTTACGGTTACCAATGGCGAAGTTTCAGTAAGTCCATATCCTTCGCATACCCGCACACCCATATTCGCAAAAAACTCGCCTACATGTTTGGGCATGGCACCCCCACCCGAAATCATGATTTCCATATTGCCGCCAAGCCTTGCTTTTATTTTAGAAAACACCAGTTTTTCAGCAATCTTAAGTTGAAAAGCAAGCAGTGGTCCGGGAGTTTTATCGGCTTCCTTTAGTAACCTGCGTTGTTCGCCTAAGTCAAACGACCAGTTGAATATTTTTAGGCTAAACCCACCCTTTTGCGTGATGTTTTTGCGCACCCGTTCTTCAATTCGCTCGAGTAGGCGCGGTACAGTAAGTATGGCTGTTGGTGTGGCTTCAATAATATTGCTCGACAAGGCTTCGAGGCTTTGTGCAAAGGCCACTTGTGTGCCTACCAGTGTACTTAGGTAATAGGTAGCGGTGCGTTCGTACACATGGCACAACGGCAAAAAGGAAAGGAAACGGTAATTTTTATTTACAATCGGCATCAGGTGAATGGCCATTTCCACGTTGGTGATAAAATTATTGTGTGTGAGCATGGCGCCTTTTGGTTTGCCGGTAGTACCCGATGTATAAAGCAAGCAAGCAAGGTCTTCACGTTTCACCGCTTCGAGGCGTTTTTCAACTTCCGCTTTATTTCTGGCATACAATGTTTTGCCGGCTGCAATCATTTCGTCCCATGTAGTAACTCCTTCAGGTTTTTGTGTGGTTTCAAATGCAATTACCACTTCTTTCAGCGTAGGGCAATTGGCGCGTATTTTCTGAATTTTCTTTAACAAAAATGGTGTGCCAACCAAGATAACTTCCGAGCCCGAATCATTAATAATATATTCTACATCCGATTCGGAAAGGGTTGGGTAAATGGAAACATTCACGATGCCAAGCTGCATCAATCCCTGGTCAAACATGATGTATTCCGGGCAATTTTCAATAATGAGCGCAACTTTAGCCTGATGTGTCAAGCCCTTATCCAACAGATAAGCCGAAATAGCATTGGCATGGTCGAGCACTTCGCGGTAGGTAAGGCCTTTGTAGGGCTGGTCTTTCTTTTTCTCTAAAAGATAAATATCCTTTTCAGTCTTAATATTCGTTGCGGAATTGCGCAGGCAATAGTGCAACGAGGGAAAAATGGTGTTATTCATGCAATCGAATTTTTGGCAATATGCAAAAAAAACAGATAATGCCTTTCTCGAGATGAAAAAGGCATTAAAATGGATATAATTGATTACGATTTATGGAATGAAAAATTTCTTAATTGATTGTTGTCCATTTGCAACCGCTACAATAATGTATGAGCCACTTGGCAATTGAGAAAGAAAAACCGGTTCATTAGACATGATTGATTTTTCAACGGCTACTTGTCCATTAAGGTGTATGATTTTGATATCTATTAAATCGCTTGTATTACTTGTTGCAACTGTAATTTCATGGTGTTTGGAAATGATAACCGGTTTTGCATTCTTGCTTATTGCAGAAGAAGGAACTGAAAGCATAGGAGATAAAGAGGAAGTTCCATCGTAATCAACCTGACGAACGCGATAATAGATAAATGATAAAGAAGAACCTAAGTCGCGATATGAATATTCATGCAAAATTGATGTATTGCCAAAACCTTTTACTGTTCCTGCTTGTTCCCAATTTTGCATGTCAACACTTCGTTCAACAACAAAGTAGTCGTTGTTTATTTCTTGCGCAGTAGTCCAATTAACGGTTACAGAATGTTCGTTCTGGCGAGTTGCTGTCACTTTGTGCCACGAAACAGGGAGCACAGTTGCCGAAAATGTTTTGTAATAGATATTGTCGCCACTGCTGCTATTGTTTGAATTTGCCGCATTAAAAACAGTATGAAATACAACACCACCATTGAATGAAACTGGAGTAGTAAAGGTGAAAGTCCATGTTTTGGTATTGTTAATTACTGAAGTTCCTGTTGAGTTATGGTTGAGATAAGTTCTTCCGCCTGAAGTCTGTGTTTGGCTTCCAGTGCCTGAAGTTAAAGTTCCGATGCTTGCTGTACTTCCAGTAGCGCCATTTGGTAGTGCTACCATTTGAAATCCATATTCAGAACTGTTAGGGTCGGCAAAAGTAAGGTTCATGGTATAAGAAGTGTTGGGTTGTAATGAACCTAAGGAAGTAGAGGTGGTCAAGGTAGCATTGCTCCATATGGTTCCTGATGTTATGAGCGAGCCTGAATGGCAGCCTGTGCAATTTCCCTCTCCCGGAGCATTTGTTCTAGCTGCCGGTGGATTACTTTGATTGGTATAGGCAACATAGGAAATCAATATTGCGCTCAACACAAATAATAATGTAAATGCTTTTTTCATATTGTAATTTATTGATACACGAATGTATCAAAAAATTTATTGTATGTACAATAAATAGGCCAGACAAAATCAGGTTCCAAAAACGAATGAGGCATTTGCCGTTGTGATTTGGGCAACTTCTGACAAGGTTATTTTTTTTAATTCAGCTAGTTTTTCTGCTACGGCAATCAAGTATGCACTTTCATTTCGCTTGCCGCGGTTCGGTACAGGAGCTAGGTAAGGCGAGTCGGTTTCAAGGACAATATGTTCAAGAGAGATATCGGCTATCGCAATATCAAGTCCCGAATTTTTATAGGTAAGCACTCCTCCAATACCGAGATAAAAACCCAAACGTACAATTTGTGAGGCTTCTACGGCATTGCCGCTAAAGCAATGAAAAATACCCCGCAACTTAGGGTGTTTCATTTCTTCCAATATGGCAATACAATCAGGGGTTGAGTTGCGTGAATGAATCACAATTGGCAAATCATGCTGAATGGCCCATTGAATCTGTTTTTTAAATGCCAGGATCTGTTGGTCTTTAAAATCAAGTGACCAATAATAATCCAAACCGATTTCACCAACCGCATAAAACTTTCGTTTTTTAAACCATTTCTGAATCTGAAATAAATGTGCTTCAACGTGTTCATCAACAGAGCAAGGGTGTAAGCCCATCATGGGAAACATATTATCGGGATATTGCCAAACCAAGTTCAACATCGGTTGTATGGATTGTACATCAATATTGGGAAGAAACAATCGACTAACACCTGCATCAATGCAGCGTTTTATCATTGCATCACGATCTGTTTCAAATTCTGCCGAATAAAGATGGGTGTGGGTGTCGGTAAAAATCATGTTTGGTATTGTCGGTTTTTCCATTTGATACGAATAGGTAGAATAAACTGAAGGCCGCTGCAAAGGGTTACGAAATGCAAATAAAATTCGTAACCAATTTGCCGAAATAAAGACAGAGATATATTACACTTTTTTGCCAATTGAGATATGGTGATAAATTGAAGTAGAAACTTCAATAACAGGAGCCCTAAACCAAGCCAGGTGTTTATTATTAAAACCATAACACCACAAACAAGAAATAACCCAAACACAATAAAAACAAACCACCAATATAGAGGTAGCTCAAGAGCTCCTGTCATCCAGCGTTTACGCTGATGTAGCAGCGTATCAAAATTATTTACCGCATTGGAAGCATTGATACTTTCACAATCCAATATGTTAAAGGATTGGGATCCTCTTTTTTTAATTTCTTTATAGAGTTTATAATCTTCTGTTACAGAAAAATCGATGTTTTCATAGCCGCCTGTTTCAAAATAGGCTTTGCGGCTGATGAGCATATTATTTCCAACAGCGGTAGCTTCAAAACCAATGCGATGAAGCGCTTGTAAAATGCCCATAAAATAAAGCCAATCAATTTGTTGCATGCGGGCAAAAAAGGAATTGCCTTTCACCACGGTAAATCCTGATACCATTACATGCGTTTCGTCCATGTATTTCAAAAGCCCTTTAATCCACGATGGTTTTACTTGTATATCAGCATCGGTAATAAAAAAAACATCACCGCTTGCCTGGTGTGCAAGTTGAGCGAGCACATTTGCTTTTCCGCGAGCCTTGCCAATCGTTTTGCTAATATTTACAATGCTAAACTCTGGTTTATCGGCAATATATTTTTGAACCACCAAAGCCGTTTCGTCTTCCGATTGATCATTGCCAACCAGTATCTGCAGTTTTTCTTTCGGGTAATCGAGCATGGCAAGTGCGTTCAGGCATGCCTCAATTTGGTGGGCTTCATTGCGCGCAGCAACCAAAACACTTACGTTTGGTAAATTTTTAGGCAATGTTTGGGGTGGGTTATTTTTTTGTATCCCGATGATAATAAGCAATTGCAACAAGAGGTAACAAATGCATACAAAAAGTGATATATAAAATATTATCATCATGCCTCATTAAGTGTGGCAAACACATACCCTTTTGAAGTGCCTTGTATAAGAAGTGCTGTTAAAATAGGAATCATTTGGGCCACTGATTTTTCACTGTCGTGCAACACAATGATGCTGCCAGGTTTCATTTCTTTACAACATATGCCAGTAGCTTTTTCTATATCAAGATTTTTATCATAATCGCGGGTTAAGATGCTCCACATCACAATTCGAAAACGAATTTTGAGTTTGCGAATCTGGCTAAATCGGATGCGACCGTATGGAGGTCGAAACAACCTACTTGGAATGACTTCGGCACATTTTGCTATGTCTTTTATGTATTTTGTGTCATCGGTTTTCCAACCATTTAAGTGATGATAGGAATGATTGCCTAATGCGTGGCCATTTTTTTTAATGTCATCAATCACAAATGGATATTTCTGAACATTTTCTCCAACACAAAAAAATGTGGCTTTGGCATGGTATGCATTCAAAAGTGCCAACACTTGTAAGGTAATCTCTGGGTGTGGTCCATCATCGAAGGTAAGGAACACCTTTTGCCCGGGATTTTGAACCGACCATAATAAATTAGGACAAATCCAACGAATAAGATGTGGTATTGTATGGCGAAACATTATTTTTGCTTGCTTTGCGCTTCAAATCTATAACATTGAATAAAGCTTTTTACACATTATTACTTGCATTGACATTTGGATACTCACAATCCTATGCACAACGTTATTGGAGCTTAGAAGAGTGTGTCCAAAGCGCACTAGGAAATAATATTACCCTCAAACAGCGCAATTTAAACGTACAGTCCACAAATGCTGACCTTAAGCAAAGTAAACTCGCGATGCTTCCCAATATCAACGGACAAGCGACCAATATCTGGAATATAGGTTTTGCAATTAATCCAATTACAAACACAACAACACGTGATGCTACCTTTCGTAATAATTCATTTGGGCTCAATGCTTCAATGAATTTATTTAACGGATTGCAGCAAACCAATACCGTTAGGTTGCAAGAGTCGAACTTAAAAGCCGCGCAATACGATGAGCAAACCACTAAAAATAATATTGCCTTGCAGGTGTGTAATGCATTTATGCAGGTATTAATGAATGAAGAAATAACCCAAAGTAGAAAGTTGCAAACAGAAGCGACCAAGTCGCAATTGACACGTCAAGAAAAAATGTATGAATTAGGAGGTGTGAATAAAACACGCGTGTTGCAATTGCGTGCACAACTTGCCAATGAAGAGTTGCAAACCGTAACCGCAGAAGCGCAATTAATACAATCGTATCTTGCCTTGTGGCAAAGTATGAACATCATTCCTGATACCTTGAATAAGGTGAAAAAACCTGAGATTGATGTGACAAATATTGAACGGGAAGTGAGAACAGTAAAAGATGTTTACGAAGTCTATGTTTCTAGCAGCCCTGAATTTAAAGCGGTGCAACAGCGAGAGCGCAGTGCAGAAATAAGTAAGTATGTAGCTTTGGGTGCACGAAGCCCTAGATTATCGTTTAACGCTGGACTTAATTCTTTTTACACAACACAAAACCAACGAGGAGTAGGCACACCTGTGTCTGTTCCGTTTCCAATTGGAGTTGATATTAATGGAAATCCAGTGTTTTCTAGTGTCCAGCGATATACATCTAGCGAGGTAGTGCCATTCAACACTCAATTTGAACAGAACTTTGGGCGCAATTACGGGCTTACACTTGCGGTACCCATATTCAATGGTTGGCAGGTAAACACCAATGTTCAAAAAAGTAAAATCAACCGCATGTCGGCTGAACTAAATAAAGAACAACTAAAACAAGATGTGATGCGAAATGTATCGCAAGCATATGTAGATTTTAACTCGTCATGGAAAAGGTATGAAGCATCAATAATTAGCTATGATGCAAGCAAGGAATCCTATTTATTGGCAGAACAACAGTATAATTTAGGGTCATTAAGCATAAACGAATACCTATCTACAAAAAACACTTACCTGCAAGCAGAAACAACATTTTTGCAAGCCAAATACGAGTTTGTTTTTAGAAGAAAGGTTCTCGACTTCTATTTAGGAAAAAGCTTATACTGATTTTCTTGTCTTTCTAAATGGACACAAAAGTTGTCCTATAATACGTGTTAACATACGCGTAAAAATAACCCGAGATATTTGCGCAGGCTGAAATTAGCCCGAAACTAACGTATCAAAACAATGAATAAAACATTTGTAATCACGCTAAGCAAACTCTCAGCTTTTGCTATTGTTTTATTGTCGCTTACCTATAATGCATTTGCTCAACACACCACAACAAAACTAATGAAGTTTAGTGTCGAGCTTGGTGCAGGTGCAACGTTACCATTGATGAGCATTCCGGGCGATTTCTCGTATGATATAGGATTAGGAGTTCGCTACAGTTTTTCTCATATTTTTTCAGGTCAAATTATGCTTAATACGGGGAAATTAACAGGATATAATCCTAGTGCACCTACATCGCCCTAATTAAGTCCGCGCGACCCCCAAACTAAATTTATTTCACGAATGAATACTATACCATTAATGGAAATGTTAACGTAAGTCTTACACAATTATTTATGATAAAGCCGTTTGATCACAGGTATAATCCACACATAGTTTTAAGAATGGAACGGATGCTTGCCGATTTGAAAACAGAGCGGTATTTCAGCTATTCGGTTGAGCTTGATAATTTTAATTTTTGATCTACAATATAGGCCTAACCAATAAGATTTACTTAACCAAAAGTTTCGACTTACACTTTTCCGCAATCTTTACCGGCTCGCAATCACCATTTATTAATCTTATTGGATTCAATACCACAGATTATGATGACGACCTCACATTTTCGGCTGGGATAACCTATAATATTGGAAAAGACAAAGAACGTGAGTCAATGGATTGGTCGATGAGGCCGCCAAAGCATGAAAGACTGCAACAACAAAAAGAGGAGCAACTACAGCAAGATATGTTGGCCAATTACAAAATTCCTTGTGCAGATAGTGTAGATGTGTTGAATAAAAAAAGTAAATGAACTTGCAGTAGAAAACGATACCCTAAAAAATTAAATTCAGGCGTTGAAGAAACAACTTGCCGCTATTCTACCAAGTGATACCACTCCAATTATTTCCGTGGCACCGATTGCCGACCCAAACCAGCTTGCTGCAAAAACCGGTTCAACCAAACCGATGACCAAACAAGACTCTATAGATATTTTGGGCAAAGATGTAGAGTTGCCTCAGCATAAATATAATGTCATTATAGCCTCGTTCCGTAATTTTGATTATGCACAAAAGTATGCTGATATGCTGCGTAAAAAAGGATACAATGTTGTATTGCAGAAATTCACCTTAAGACAGGATGTGATGCGTGTTTGTATACTGTCAACTGATGACAAGTGTGAAGCATTAAAAATGCTACGTATGGCAGAGGCCAGCATAAATCCAGAAACCTGGATTTACACAGTGCCCGATAAATAATAATTAGATTTAATTTAGTAGTTTATTCTTCTGTAGTGTCTACAGTTTGCTCAACAATTGGAGCAGCAGGAGCAATTGGAGCAGCAGGAGGTGCGATTTTTACATTCACAGCACTCAATCCCCTTGGTGTTTTTTCGATTTCAAAAACTACCAAAACATTTTCTTGCACGGCACCTTCAATGCTATTGATGTGCACGAAAACACTTTCGCCATTTTCACTGTCTTTGATAAATCCATACCCTTTATCGTGATTGAAGTGGGTAATTTTACCTTTATGTAAGTTGTCAGCAGCATCTCTTGGGGCTTGTTTTGCCACAGAGTACTGAATGTCTTCTGCTAAAAATATCTTCTTCTTTTTTGGATCGGGAGGTGTGTCAGATATATTTCCGTTCTCATCAATATAAGCCATCATTTCTTCAAGTGGCTTGCCCTTATCCGAATTGGCTTTGCGTTCTTCACGCTTAAGGTCTTTGTCTTGTCTCTTTCTTAGTTTTTTCTTTTCTCTCTCTTTTTTACTGAATGTTTCTTGTGATTTACCCATACTTATTTTAATTGTTTAATTGATTTTGAATAGATATACATACGATTAATAAAAGTGTAGATACAAACATTCAAGCGGTAAAGGTAAGCTAATCAATTGGCAATAAGAAACGAAATGATATTTCTCATTTATACAAACGGCCTCTTTTCAGCAGTTAAAGGATTTAAAAAGGCATATCTTGAATTTAGTATAAGGCAGCTAGCGGCCCTTTCTTTTATGATTTCGTTTGGGCGTGATTTTTTTGCCGGAGGTAGCTGAGGGCTTAGGAAAATATTTCTTCGAGCTTGTTTTTGCCGGAGCCTTAGGTTTAGCAGGAGTTGATTTCTTTTTGTTCTCTGAGGATGAATCAGCAGCCAAGGTGTAAACTCCTTTTAATTCTTCAGGTGTAAGGTCTCGCCAATCTCCTAGCGGTAGTCCTTTTAGTTGAATATTCATGATGCGCACCCGCTCTAGTTTGATCACATCATATCCGAAATGTTCGCACATTCTTCTAATCTGTCGATTTAGGCCTTGTATGAGCGTGATACGAAATATTGCAGGGGCTTCTTGAGTGATTTTACATTTTTTTGTCATCACTCCCAACATCGGCACTCCATTGCTCATCCCACTAATTACTTCAGGTGTAAGTGGTTTGTTTACGGTTACAATGTATTCTTTCTCATGGTTGTTTCCGGCTCTCAATATTTTGTTTACCATATCACCATCATTTGTAAGAAGGATTAGCCCTTGTGAATCTTTATCTAATCGGCCAATCGGGAAAATGCGCTTGCTGTGATTAACAAAACGGATGATATTTTCTCTAACACCTTCTTCTGTTGTAGAGGTAATGCCCGGAGGTTTATTGAGTGCAATAAAAATAGTATCTTCTTTTTCTCTGGGTTCCAAATCCATTCCATTTACTCTTACGCGGTCACCCGGATTGACTTGGTCGCCAATACTTGCTCTACGGCCATTCAAAAAAACATGTCCGTTTTCGATATACCTATCAGCCTCTCTACGTGAGCAAACACCGCTTTCGCTAATAAATTTATTTAATCGCATGATTTATTTTTTAGGGCAAGGTTACGTGGTGTTTTGTTGACTATTCGGAATTTTTTTATGCATTTGTCCCTAATTCAATTTCACCTAAGTCTTCTTGTTCTTTTAGCTTCATGATTTGTTCAAGTGCATCAGGAACTACATCGCTGCAAATGGTAATAAACGTTCCTTTTTTTGCATGCTGTATGGCATATTCAATGGCATCATATTCTTTTTTGAACGTGGTTATTTTTTTATTCGGATCTACTTGCTTTATTCCTCGTGTAATCAATTCAATGATTTCTTCTTCTGTGCGTCCACGAAGATTTTTATCTTGTCGAATAATAATCTCATCGAACATTTTTGCAGCTTGTGAGCCAAGGGCAATCGTATCCTCATCGCGCCTGTCGCCAACTCCGGCAATTACGCCCACGTGGTTTGCATCAATCTTGCCGAGTAAATCCGCAATGGCTTCAAATCCTGCCGTGTTGTGGGCATAGTCAATCATTACCTCAAAATTTTTGAAACGGAAAATATTCATTCTTCCGGGTGTTTGTGTAGGTCCGGGAATAAATGTTTGAAGTGCAACACGTAAGTCGTCAATTTTTATTTCTTGTACAAATGCAGCTAAAAGGGTAGGCAAAATATTACCTATGTTATAAGTTGCCCTTCCACCATACGTAAGTGGAATATTCACTGCTTTTTCAACACGAATTTTCCAGGTACCTTTACAGATGGTTACATATCCGTTTTCAAATATTGCAGCGAGACCACCTTTGCTCATATGCTTTTTTATTAGCGGGTTATTTTCATCCATGCTGAAATAAGCTACTTTGCATTTTAGGTCTTTAGCCATACCAGCCGACCATTTATTATCTGCGTTTAATATGGCATATCCATCGGGCAACACACTTTCAGGTACTACTCCTTTTACACGTGCCAGCTGCTCTATAGTATCTATATCTTGTAATCCGAGGTGATCTTCGGCTACATTGGTTACTATAGCAATATCACAATTGTGAAAACCTAGTCCGGCCCTCAGAATGCCGCCTCGTGCACATTCAAGCACAGCAAAATCAACAGTTGGGTCTTTTAGCACAAATTCAGTACTCACCGGCCCGGTGCAATCGCCACGCATCATCAGTTGATTTTGAATATATACACCATCCGTTGTTGTGAAACCAACTTTATAGCCTACGGTTTTCATGATATGTGCCATTAAACGAGTTGTGGTTGTTTTGCCATTCGTGCCCGTAACTGCAATGATTGGAATACGGGCTGAGCTTCCGGGTGGGTAAAGCATATCAATAACTGGTTCGGCAACATTTCGGGGCAAACCTTCTGCCGGATCGATGTGCATGCGGAAGCCGGGTGCAGCATTTACTTCAAGTATGGCACCACCAATTTTTGCAACAGGTTCGCTCAACGTTTCTGCCATGATATCTATGCCGCAAATATCTAATCCAATAATGCGGGCAATGCGTTCACACATAAAGATATTATCAGGATGTACCAAATCTGTTACATCCGTTGCTGTGCCACCGGTACTTAAATTAGCGGTAGGTTTAAGCCATTGTTCTTTGCCTTTTGGCAGCACGCTTTCAAGTGTAAGACTTTCTTTGGCAAGCATATCTAAGGTAAATTGATCGACCTTAATCTGAGTAAGTGTTTTTTCATGACCATAGCCTCTTCTGGGGTCTTCGTTTACTTTATCAATCAATTGCTGAATGGTACTCTCTCCATCACCTTTAACTGATGCGGGTTTGCGAATAGCAGCAGCGACAAATTTGTAATTAATAACCAATACCCGATGGTCTTGTCCGGTAATAAATTTTTCTACAATGATGCTTCTTCCATATTTTTTTGCTGCTTCAAATCCACGAACAGCATCGTCCCAATTGGTAATATTGGTAGTGGCACCTTTACCATGGTTACCGTTAACAGGTTTTGTTACAATTGGGTATCCTATTTTATCAATTGCCTCCTGCATCCCTTCCTCAGTATAAACAATTCTACCTCCGGGAACCGGTATTTGAGCAGCATCGAGTAAGTTTTTTGTTTCTTCCTTGTCGCTGGCAATATCAACTGCAATGCTTCCTGTAGTGCTTGCAATGGTAGCCCGAATACGTTTTTGGTTGATGCCATATCCCAATTGTACAAGTGAATGTTTATTTAAACGAATAAAAGGAATACCTCTTGCCACTGCTTCATCAACTATACAGCCGGTGCTAGGCCCAAGCCGTTCCGCTTCACGAATTTCACGCAATTGCTGAATATCATCCGATAAATCATACTGATGGCCTGCTATAAGAGCCTCTGTTACCCGCACAGCTGCTTTTGCAGCATATACACCCGCCTTTTCTTCCATGTAATCAAACACCACATTGTACACGCCATGTTTGCCTGTGCTGCGTGTACGCCCAAATCCTGTATTCATACCGGCAAGCGTTTGTAATTCTAAAGCAATATGTTCTATCACGTGTCCCATCCATGTGCCTTCTTCTAGTCGTTGAAAAAAACCACCAGGAGCCCCAACTGAACAACGATGGGCATACATATTGGGGAACATTTTTTCTAATCGGGTATTGAAACCGGGTATTTTATTGGTTGGAAAATCCTCCATTTCTTCCAAGTCGAGGCGCATCTGTATAAGTTTATGCCTGCGTACACTCCAATAATTTGGACCGCGCATTACTTTAATATCAAGGATTTTCATCTAAATGTGAATTATTTGTTATGTTTATCTGAAAGGTATCTAAGGTCAATAACTATATTTGCCCACCAAACAATATTAAAGATATAATCTTGGAATTACCAAAAGGAAAACTGATTTCTGTAGGAGGCGCAGAAGACAAAGGAACAGACTTAGAAGAAGGATTTGTACACCGCAACCGGTTAAATTTTTTCGAACTGGGTATTTTGAAACGTGTAGTAGACGAAGCGGGGGGCCCAGATAAAAAAATAGAAGTGATTACGACAGCCTCTTCAATACCCGAAGAAGTGGGTGAAAACTACCTTGATGCTTTTGGAAAAATAGGTTGTACCAATGTGGGCATTATTGATATCCGCAAGCGGGAAGATGTAGTCAATCCTGAGTTTATAGAGCGCATCCGCCATGCAAATGGGGTGATGTTTTCGGGCGGAGATCAATTGCGCTTGACCAGTATTTTTGGTGGCACGGAGATTTATCAAATTCTGCATGACCGTTACCTGCAAGAAGAGAATTTCGTTATTGCAGGTACCAGTGCAGGAGCAATGGCCATGAGCAATACCATGATTTATCAAGGGAAAAGCGATTTGGCACATTTAAAAGGGGAAGTAAAACTTACAGCAGGACTAGCCTTTGTTGGCAATGTAATTATCGATTCTCACTTTGATAAGCGTGGTCGCTTTAACAGATTGGCACAAGCAGTAGCAAGTAATCCACAATGCATCGGTATTGGGTTAGGTGAAGATACAGGAGTAGTCATCACAGACAGCAATCACCTTGAAGTAGTTGGAAGCGGTGCAGTAGTTATTGTAGATGGAAGAGACATCATGCACACCAATATTACGGATGTAGGTATAGGCGAACCCATTGCTGTAGAAAATCTTCGTGTAAGCATTATGGTGCGTGGCAATCAGTATTTGCTAAAAGAACGTAAGTTTATTGCAAACGTAGAAGCAACGGCCTAGTGGTATAGATACAATTGTGAAATCGCCAGCATGTTTATTTTGCAGTTGCATTTAAACATAGCCTGGAAATCTTAAGATTTATATATCAGCACACCTTCATCTCCTGATGAGTGTTTCCATGCGCGATACATACCCTCGCTATTGAATGGCAATTCAATATTTCCCAAATGGTCAATTGCTATTAAGCCGCCTTCGCCACCCAACTTTACCAATTTGTCATTTACTACATAATTACATGCTTGTTTCAAACTCATGCCTTTATATTCCATCAAGCAGCTGATATCATACGCCACAACAGCACGTATAAAATATTCACCATGTCCGGTGCAACTGATGGCACATGTTTTATTATTGGCATACGTACCAGCACCAATAATGGGCGTGTCTCCAATGCGTCCGAAACGTTTGTTGGTCATGCCACCAGTTGAGGTGGCAGCAGCAAGATTTCCATGCATATCCAAAGCTACGGCACCAACGGTACCAAATTTTTTCCCTTCGTCATTGTGTTCCGAGTGGTCAAGTTGATAGGCATCCGTATCTTTCATTTCAAGCCATTGTTTGTATCGGCTTTCTTCATAAAAATAGCTATCAGGTTGAAAGGATAAATTCATTTTTTGTGCAAAAACCTCAGCTTCTTTGCCACATAAAAACACGTGCCCACTTTTTTCTTTTATCACACGAGCCAACCTAATGGGATTTTGTATATTACTAATACCACTAACAGCGCCTGCCTCTAATGTATTTCCATCCATGATACTTGCATCCATTTCGTGGGTACCTTTGTTGGTAAATACAGCCCCTCGTCCTGCATTAAAGAGAGGAAAGTTTTCAAGTGAAACAACAGCTGCTTCTACAGCATCCAAGCTGTTTCCTCCATTTTTCAAAATAGCATGCCCAGCATGTACAGCAGCTTGCAGTGCTTGCGTATACATCAGTTCTTTTTCTGGTGTCATCAGTGTTTGTAGAATGGTTCCTGCTCCTCCGTGTATAGCTATTGCAAATGGTTTCATATGTATTAAAATTAAGGCAAAGCAAGTATAAAAAAACGAAAAGGCGGCTCCAATAGTTGAAGCCGCCTTTTTTTAAAATTAATAAACGAAGAAATTATTCTACGATTAATCTCTTAACAGCTGATTTTCCGTCAGCAGCAGTAACATTTACAAAATAAATACCTGATTGAATTGTACTCAAATTAGCAGTATATTCTTTGTTGTTTATATTGTTAAACGTTGCTACTTCGCGTCCCATAACATCTACAATAGTGATGGTTGACATCATTACAGGTAAATAGAAGTTAACGTTTCCTTTTGCAGGATTAGGGAAAACTTGAATAGCATTATTATATGAAGCAACTTTATTTAAACCAACGCTGAAATCAGCTAAGTCTAATTGTGCAGCAATACGCGGTGCAACAAAACGCGCAATGGTATCAATATATGCTTTAGCTTTTGCAGCAGACATGGTTGGGTTGGTAATCATTGCAAGCGAATCAGCTAAATAACCTGCACCTGGAGCTGGAACATTGATTGATTGTACAATTGCTCTGTCCCACCATTCCCATGGAGCTCCTTCAACTGTAGGGGTATAGAATGGAAACACGTGCTTTTCTCCATTTGCATTTGCTTCTGCAATGGCAGTAATATCGTCATCAAAAAATGAAGCATTTAGTTTAGCGTTCACACCTACACGGTTTGCACGTGCAACTACATCTGCTGAGCCTGATGCGGCAGGAATAACAGTAAGTCCGGTTGTTGGCACAATTACGTTGCCGGTAGTGTATGGAGCAAATGGATCGCTCACGCACTGCATACTCACGATTGGTAAATTAGCGGCTTCTAACCAAGCGGAGTCTCCCATGGCGCCACCGTAGTTGAACACCATATGGATATCATCACTTGCAGCTGAATCACCACCGTAGTTGAAAAATGGATTTCCACCCAAGCCTGTCCAATCGCCAAGGGTATCAGCATTTACCATAGGTGAAGCATCACCACGTAAAAATTTAAGGTTTGATTCAATTTCAGCTCTGCTATCAACAGTAGCAACCGCAAGTGCAATGTAACCGCCCGTTCCTTGACCACCTAATACAACTTTGCTCATGTCAAGCTTATAGGTGTCAGACACTGTACTTAAGTAGCGAACTACGTTGCGAGCATCTTGCATGCCTCTGTATGTTGCCTTAAGCAATTGCTCAGTAGCCTGCTCCTGGTTGGTTGTTTGTGGGTTCCACCCTAAACGGTAATTAAAAGCCACTACAACGTATCCGCGTTTTGCAAGTTTGGTTGCAAGTTCTACAATGGTACTGTCCTCCTTATTTCCTGTTGGTTGGCGGTTGATAATTGCAGGTAAATAGCTACCAGTGTGTGCTAATAAAATCACTGGCCTAGATGAAACAGTATCTCCATCAGGCTCATATACATCACACTTAAGGCTAGCAGTAACGATTGGTTGCTGGCCCGGTACGATACCAAACAAAATGTTCACTGAGCGATTGGTATCATACTCAATGTTGGATGTTCTCATTACGTTATCGAATATCTCGTCTACGTAACGTGTTTGTGCTTTCGATTCGGTAAACAGTGCCACCAAGGAAAGCATCATGGTTAGTGAAAGTAATCTTTTAATCATAAAATGTAGTTTTTTTTACAACCGCAATTAAAAGCTTTTTACGTAATATTAGCTTAACATGAGATTAAAATTTTGGTTCATAGAGTATAGAAAAATAGACAAGTCGACCTACACGCGGTCCGCCATATACTTGTATTGCTTGGTTATTAAGCAAATTACTGGCACCTAGTTTGAATGTACAGTTCCATTTTTCTTGCTTTTTATTGATTTGCACATCTACCATGCTGTAGGCCGGCACAAAACCGGTAAATTGAGGTGAGCCTTCAAACATAAATCCCTCTTGCCATTTATAGTTGATGGAATAGCCCCAATTGTAGATACTAAATCCGCCTATGCGAGAGTCAATATTACGACCGCTGATGCCTAGGTTGTATTTGTGTTCGGGGGTATTAAAAGCAGGAATTAAAGAATCCCTATTTTCTTGTAGATTAAGCACATTCCATGAATAGTTTGCATTAAAACCCAAGTATTTCTGCCAAAAATAATTTGCCCCTATAGTAAAACCTTGTGTGGTTACTTGTGTGGTTGCATTCGTAGCAACCCTGTATACATTGATGCTATTTACAAAAGGAGAGGCTGCGGGCCAATCGATGTCGGCACCAATTTGGTAGCCAATAAAGTTGGTATACCAACTGTAGTAGTAATTGGCATCAATAAATATTTTTTTGGCTATGGTGGTGCGGTAGCCAAACTCAATGGTGCGCACCTGCTCGGGTTTAATGGGTGCAACATTGAAGTATTCTAAAAGAGAGCGGTCATTGTTATTGTTGAATGCATTAATGATGGATTGTGTTTTTACCAAGCTGTCATATCCGCTTAGGTTGCCTAGTAACGTTGCGCGACCCACATTGAGGTTGATGTATTGGTCAGATAAAGTTGGGTTGCGAATAGCAGAAGATGCGGATACCCTAAACACGTGTTCATTTTTGGTATAAACAATGGTAGCAGCAGGTGAAAATAACCAATTGAAATTTTGGTTTTTGTCGGTTCGTAAGGTTATGGTTGTTTTTACCTGATTGTTAAAAAGCTTTTTCTCAACGCCACCATACGCGCCATATTCTTTATTATATATACGCTGGCTTTCTGAAGTATCGAGGAAAATGGTGCCTTGTGAATTTGGGGCATATAGGCGCATGTTGCCTCCCACAATAAAATCAAACTTACTAAGGGCAAATCGGTATTCGCCCATGATATGGTATAAGGCCGAGCGATCATAAAACCGAGAGCCCCCTTCGCGGTTTGTGCGTGAGGTTATTGATTTAAATGCAGAGTCAAAACGGTCGGTGCCCGGAAGAAAATAATCGATGCCGCCACGTTGCGGATGCGGTTTCCCAAAGTCGGTAGAATCTCTAACCAATTGATGCCACTGCACCAATGAGTCGTAATAATTATCATAAAAGTATTGATTGGCATAATCCTGATAATTTACACCTGGTGGTTGCGAACCTATAGGTGGCCTAAGGGCATTCATTCTGCCAAAAATGTATTTGTTCCAGTTTTCATTATAAGTAGCAGCCCAATTGGCATCTGTTTTTGAATTATTTTGCAGGATAAGTGCCGTATTATAGGCATCATAACTGTTTCCGGCATCTTCGTGTGTCATGTATACACGCACAAAAAATTTATTTTCTTTCCGCACTTCTGCTTTGTGCTGAAAAAACATAATATCTTTAAGGCTAAAGCGGTTGTCGCCTTGATACACAGTAGTGCCGTTGCTAAAGCTTGTTCCTGCAATAATTTCTACATCCTTTAATGTTTTGTAATGAAAACTGGCATTGGTTTTTAGGTTACGGGTATTGTAATCTACCAAATCAATTTCTTCATAACCTCTTCTTAGTGCGTATCCATGCCCAATATATACTAAGCCTGATTGTTTGAAACGGTTGCTACTGTATTCGTCTCCATACCTATTTACGGCATCGTATCCACCCGGATTTTTTTCATCTACAGGTGATTGTATGGTAGCGTCATAGTTGGTTGCTTCCCAGTCGCGGGCTTGCATCCAATACATATTTAATTTGTAAGCAAATCGATCTTTGCCTGCTTTATCTTTAAAAACTTGAGCCCAACGAAAACCACCTTCGTATAAGCTGCGTTCGCCCACTTTGGAAAACACAGATAAACCGGGATACAAAAAGGGAGATTTTGTTTGCATGTTGATTACCCCATTAAATGCATTGGGGCCATAGTAAGCGCCACTTGCACCCACTATTAAATCAACCCGGTTGATGTCAAGTTCTGATGCGCCTAAAAAATTCCCTAATGAAAAATTTAGCCCTGGCGATTGGTTGTCGATTCCATCAATGAGCTGAAGTGAACGAACAGGAGAGGTGCTATTAAACCCACGTGTGTTAATGATTTTAAATCCAATACTTGCCGAGGTGATATCTACGCCTTTTAGGTGGGCAAGTCCTTCATAAAAGTTGGCCGCGGGTGTTTCTTTAATGGAAACAGCATCCATGCTTTCAATAGTTAGCGGAGTTTGTTTTTGTTTTTGGGTAATGCGCGAATCCCTAATTTCTACTGCAGCTAATTCGGCTACCTTTTCAGTTAACTTGACATCAATGGGTTTGTTGTCTTTTACGGTTAGGGTAATTTTTTCATATCCCATCATGTTTACAGTTAAGTTAATGGGAAACTTTTGAGCAGTTTTAAGAACAAACTCTCCTTCATAATCGGTTACGGTGCCTTCTTTGCCCTCACCGATGGTAATTACAGCTCCTATAACAGCTTCTCCGGTTCGCTTGTCTTTTACTTTTCCTGTAATGACAGTTTGCTGGGCGGAAGCTTGTATGAAAAGAATACTAAATGCAATCAGTAAAACCTGTTTCAAATTCAATTTCTAATTTGTGTCAATTATGCAGAATTTTTTTTAGTTATGGGAACAACTTTATTAAGAAACAAAGGGATTAAATCTTTTTTCATGGCCAATGGTGCTTGAAGGCCCGTGTCCGGGATATATTTTCATTTCATCAGGCCAGGCAAATAAAGTACCTTTTATAGAGCTTATTAAAGTTTCAAAATTGCCTCCCGGCAAATCAGTACGGCCAATGCTTTCATAAAACAATACATCTCCCGAAATGCAGATATTTTCTGCCAGGTTGTAAAAACAGAGAGATGCAATGCTGTGGCCGGGTGTTAACGCAATTTGCAATATGCAATCACCAAACTTAATGGCCATACTTTCGTCAATAAATTTGAGGGAATCTGGAATGGCTAATGGCGCTATGCCAAGCATGGCACACCATTTATTGGCATCTCGGTAAGTAAACAATTCGTCATTGTGCAAATGAAGCTGCAGTTGGTATTTATCTGCTATAAATGTGTTGCCCAAAATATGGTCAATATGACAATGGGTGTTAAGCAAAAGGGTTGGTTGTAGCTGATTTTTTTCTATAAAATCAACAAGTATATTTTCTTCCTGCCGGTTGCTGCAACCCGGGTCGATGATGGCACAACAGCGGGTTTGTGTACATACCAGCACATAGGTATTTTCCTGAAATTGGTTGAATGTAAACGTATTAACCTGAATCATAATAAAAAATTGACTTACGATTTAATAATAATAATTTGATTTTACCATGTGATTACCCCAAATTTGAACGTTTGGCCAAATACAACAAATACCGACTGTCATTTTTCATTCTTTGCCTGATTTACTTTTTTGCAGGATTAGGCTCAGTATATGGGCAAGGTATGTATACTACATTCGGACAAAACAGGGTACAGTACGGCAGGTTTGATTGGCAATACGTTCGAACAGAAAATTTTGATTCATATTTTTACTCTGGAGGCAAAGAGCTTGCGCAATTTGCTGCCCGCACTGCCGAAACGGTTTTATCGGATATTGAGCGGGTGGTAGACCACAGGCTAAGTGGAAGGGTAGAAATTGTTTGTTACAATTCACTTTCAGATTACAAACAATCAAATTTTCACCTATCAGATAATGCGGCAAACAACACGGGAGGGGTTTCACAGGTTACTCCCAATAAAGTATTTGTATACTTCAATGGAAGTAGGGAAGATTTTGATAAGCAAATCAAAGAGGGCATTGCTTTGGTGTTGATTAATGAGTTATTGTTTGGCGGAAATATTCAGGAGCGCATTCAGAACGCTACCTTATTGAGCCTGCCCGACTGGTATATCACAGGTCTTACAGGACATATAGCTAAACGTTGGAATACAGACCACAGCAATAAGATGAAGGACTTAATTTATCAGAAGAAAATTAAGAACATGAATAGGTTGGTGTATGTAGATGAAGCTTTGGTAGGACTTAGTTTTTGGAAATTTTTAACAGATAAATATGGAGAGGAAATAATTCCCAACATGGTTTATGTTACCCGCCTAAGCCGCAATTATGAAACAGCACTGCAATATCTGACCGGGCAACCTTTCAAACAAATATCAACTGATTGGTTAAAGTATTATAAAAATCTATATGCCAAAGAAGACTCTTTACGAACACTTCCGGCTGATAAATATACCATTCGCAAAAGATTGCAACCCTATGTATTGCCTGAAGTAAAGGCAGGTCCACGTGGTGATTATGTGACATTCGTTACCAACAATTCGGGGAAATACAAAATTTGGTTACTGGATACGAAAACAGGAAAACAAAAGAAAATTCACAAAGGGGGATTAAAGTATTATCAGCAAAAAGTGGATCATACCTATCCGGTAATAGCATGGCATCCGGGTGGTGAAAAATTTGCTTACATACACGAGAAAAAAGGAAAGGTATGGCTTACTACGGTGGATCTTATTACCAAAAAAAACCAATCTGTTTGGCTCACAAAGTTTGATAAGGTTGTAGGTATGTCTTATTCAGATAATGACCGCATCCTTGTGATGTCGGCAATTAGAAAAGGGCAATCAGACATTTATATTTTCGACACCAAAACCAATCGCGAACGACAAATTACCAATGATGCATTTGATGATTTGTATCCAAAGTTTGTGGATGGTTCATCTAAAGTAGTCTTCAGTTCAAATCGCAATACCGATTCTCTTTCATTTGCTGCACCACCCACTATACCTGCTGATAATAATTTTGATGTGTATGTGTTGGATGTTGAAAATCCGGGTCAACGAATGAAAAGACTAACTTATACGCCATATGTCAACGAAACACAGCCAATTGAGTATTCAGGTGACTATATCGCATTTATCAGCGACTATAACGGAATAAAAAATCGCTACGCAGCCAGTATTCGCAGCGAGTATGATTTTACAGAATTGCATGTCAAGTATATCGATCCCGATCGTAATCCCGATACATTATATTTTGATGTATTGCAAGACCTTGGAAACGAGTTTACATACGAAGGTAAAAAGATTATTTTAGACAGCACGGTTGACCGCATCGATACCATAGTTCACGAAAAAGATTTTGTAACCACCTATCCGCTTACCAATTACAAACGCAATATCCTATCTCATGATATAAGCAAACAAACGCAAGTACAATATGATATTGCTTTCGTTGATAAACGAGTACGTATATTCTATTCACCGGTTGACAAGAATGTGCCGGCTGTAGGAAAACGAATTGAAACGTTTCCAACCATGAGCAGATTAAAAGGAGGGGAAGCCATTGCATCATTTCAACCCGGAACTGTCGTTTACTCTGACAGAAGATTTATTCCAGAGAAAAAACAAAGCATTAAAAAAACTGATGCTCAAGACAAACCTAAGCGCAAGTATGATTACTTTTTTGTAAGTGAATTTACCCCCGAAAACACAAAGCCAGATGACATAAAAGTGGCCACACCATTTGCGCAAAACACATCAAAATCGAGAGCCATTAAAATGAATGCACCGCGATATTATGATGTTACTTTTTTTTCAGACAAACTTGTTACCCAACTTGACAACTCTGTAATCAATACATATTATCAACCTATTTCAGCCTCTGGCGACAATATGTTCAATCCTGGACTAAATGGAATGTTTAATGTGGGTATGGTAGATTTGTTTGAAGACTACCGATTGGTTGGCGGCTTTCGATTAGCATTTGATTTAAGTGGAGTAGATTATTTTCTTTCATACGAAACATTGAAGAAAAAGTATGATCACAAATTTACATTCTATCGTCAGGTTAGAAATGGCAATTCAAGTGACGTACCCATTCGCAATACCTCACATGAAATCCGATACCAATTAAAAATGCCATTGAATCAGGTGTTCAGTTTTCGGTTTAGTCCGTTTGTGCGCTTAGATAGAGATGTGGCTAGGGCAATAAACCAACAGTCGTTGCAAATTCCCGACAACAATACATTGTGGACAGGAAGTAAGTTTGAAGTGGTGTTTGACAACACGATTCCAAAAGGCCTGAACCTGATGAATGGCACCCGCTTCAAACTCTTTTATGAATATTATCGAAATATTGAAGACCGCAATGTGCAGCTCAATGCAGTTGGTGTTGATTTCAGGCATTATCAAAAACTTCATCGTCAGCTCATATTTGCTTTTAGAACCACATACAATACATCTTTTGGTCCGGCCAAAGTTAAGTATGTGATGGGTGGCGTTGACAACTGGCTTACACCAAAGTTTAATAGCGAAAATGTATCATTAGGTACCGATAATTTTGCCTTTCAGGCATTAGCTACCAATATGCGCGGGTTCACACAAAATATTCGAAACGGTAGTTCATTTGTAGCCATAAACAATGAAATTCGCTGGCCTATTTTTAGCTATTTTGCTACAAGACCTGTTCGTTCAGAGTTTCTAAAGAATTTTCAGATTGTTCCGTTTTATGATATAGGTACTGCCTGGTACGGCAGCAATCCATACTCAGACGAGAACACATTTAACCAAAAAATTGTAGAAGTAAATTACCTGAAAGCAACGGTTATTAATGTTCGCGAACCTATTGTGATGGGCTATGGAGGTGGGTTAAGAAGTAAACTTTTAGGTTATTTTATGCGATTTGATGTGGCCTGGGGAGTGCAGGATTATGAAGTAAGTAAATCTCCTGTTTATTACTTTTCGCTTAGCCTTGATTTTTAGCCATTCCCTCTGCAAAGCAGCTACGGCAACGTGCTTCATACACATCTTTTTCGCCCAACATGACCAAGGTTTCCGAATGGTGCTTACGAAAAGAATGCGTAGCCAAATCACCACATTGCATACAAATGGCATGAACCTTTGTAACATATTCTGCTACGGCCATTAATCCGGGCATAGGGCCAAATGGTTTTCCAAGATAATCCATATCCAATCCGGCTATGATTACACGTACCCCTTTTGCAGCTAGTGTTTCACATACATATATGAGTTCGCTATCAAAAAATTGAGCCTCATCAATACCTACCACTTCTGCATCTTTATGAAGCAGCAAAATATTTAGAGAGGCTTCAACAGGAATGGAACTGGTGGCTGTGGAATTATGTGAAACAACGGCTGTTTCATCATATCGGGTATCAGTTGCAGGTTTATATACTTCTGTTTTTAAGTTGGCTATTTTTGCCCTATTGATGCGCCTGATTAGCTCTTCTGTTTTGCCCGAAAACATGCATCCACAAACAACTTCTATCCAGCCTTTGCGGTTATTGCGAGCGTATTTGGGTTCAGTAAACATACCGGACAAAGGTATACATTCTCAGGATATGCTATTGAAGGGATAGTATTTTTAAAAAAGTATCAACTAACTTAATCTTCTTGACAGTGTTTGATTGACCTGCTGATAAAATTGCAAGGGAGAAAACTTGCGCCATATCATATTGTCGAGTTCGCCACCAAAGTTGATATAATAATCGATATTAGCTGATCGAAGTTCAGTTAAAACATGTTCTTGGAAATTGATAGCAGCAATCCACCCCTCTTCAATATCTTGAAACCATTCTTCATAATAGCTGTCATCGCTGCTATGAAAATTTAATACGTTTTCTCCCACTAAAATAAATTTGTCTATACCATTCATGTTCAGCGGCTCAATCACCTCTCTTTTAAAAAACATGATATCATTGGTTACGGCATCATTCCATTCGCCAAACATTTCGATAATGGCAAAGCCTTCGTGGTATTCAGCAAATAATATTTTGGTATAAAGCGTAGGCGAGCCAAATTCATCCCATTGTGGGTGTATGGCATAATTATACACTTTATTGGTATATTCAAACTCACTGTATTCGCGCTCATAGAAGGGCGAAAGGTGGTCGTCTTCGGAGCGATACAAGTCTCTCCATCGAAAATGTGGCTCTAAATCCTGCATTGATGCCCGAATTTACAGCAATAAGATGAAGTTTTCAAACACCTGAAGTTATATTTTTTAGCGCTTTGCAACTTCATGCAAATATGTATTTTTGCCAACTTGTAAAATAAACTAATCAATAACCAAACATGTCATACCTATTTACTTCAGAATCGGTGAGTGAAGGACACCCCGACAAAGTTGCCGACCAGATTTCAGATGCGCTTATCGATAATTTTTTGGCATTCGACCCGGATTCGAAAGTTGCCTGCGAAACGTTGGTAACAACAGGGCAGGTTGTGCTTGCCGGAGAAGTGAAATCAAAGGCGTATCTCGATGTACAATCCATTGCACGCGATGTCATCCGCAAAATTGGATACACAAAAAGTGAATACATGTTCGAAGCCAATTCATGTGGCGTATTGTCTGCCATTCATGAGCAGTCGGCTGATATTAACCAAGGTGTTGACCGCAAGAAAAAACAAGACCAAGGAGCCGGTGACCAAGGTATGATGTTTGGTTACGCGACCAGCGAAACCGATAACCATATGCCACTTGCACTTGACCTTGCACATGGTATTTTGCTTGAACTTGCCGCTTTGCGCAGAGAAAACAAACAAATTAAATACTTGCGTCCGGATGCAAAAAGCCAGGTTACGCTTGAGTATAATGATAAAAATCAGCCGGTACGTATTGATTCTATCGTAGTTTCAACACAACACGATGATTTTGATACCGAAACAAAAATGTTGGCTAAAATCAAAAAAGATATCATCGAAATTTTGATTCCGCGTGTAAAAACGAAATACAAGAAATACGCCAAACTATTCA
This sequence comes from uncultured Bifidobacteriaceae bacterium, assembly GCA_964429245.1. GTDB lineage: Bacteria > Bacteroidota > Bacteroidia > UKL13-3 > UKL13-3 > CAYSBE01. The sequence goes on from CAYSBE010000019.1 coordinate 28,243, forward strand.
ACAACAATATCAATTATCATATCAACCCTACCGGAAAGTTTGTAATTGGCGGCCCGCATGGCGATACAGGACTTACAGGTCGTAAAATCATTGTTGATACATACGGAGGAAAAGGTGCTCACGGTGGCGGTGCATTTTCGGGAAAAGACCCGTCAAAAGTAGACCGCTCGGCAGCTTATGCCACACGCCATATCGCGAAAAATTTGGTGGCAGCAGGTTTGTGTGACGAAGTGTTGGTGCAGGTTTCTTATGCGATTGGTGTAAAAGACCCAATGGGAATTTACATCAATACAAATGGGACAGCTAAAGTGAAAATGACTGATGGCGAGATAGCCAAGAAGGTGGAGAAAATATTTGATATGACGCCTTATGGAATCGAAACCCGATTGAAATTGCGCAACCCAATTTACAGCGAAACAGCAGCATACGGTCACATGGGTCGCAAAAATGAAATTGTTACCAAAACATTCTCTTCCCCTGACGGAAAGAAAGTAACCAAGAAGGTAGAACTTTTCACCTGGGAAAAATTGGATTATGTACCACAAGTAAAGAAAGCGTTTGGCTTGAAATAACTCCCAAATCACAGAATAATTAAACGCCCCGATTTGCAAATAGGCATTCGGGGCGTTTT
>CAYSBE010000020.1:0-4508 GCA_964429245.1 uncultured Bifidobacteriaceae bacterium
GTTATGCTAGCTTCATTTGTTTTTTGGACACTAACCTGTTGGGCGCTGTATCGGATACTTGATATTGATATTACAAAATTGCTGAAATAGGGTAGTTGTATTTTATGTGTCAAAACGTTTTGAGTGAATAAAGCACCTAAACGATTGGCTAAAACTGCATTCGTAGCAACGGTATATTTAGCGAATGGTGTTTAGGGGCAAATCCAATCTAAATAGTTTTCGTTAGTTATCACTTCAAAACTTGTATCTGGGTATGAGTTTAGCCAAGCAGATGGCGCTACTATTTTTTTCATTTGTTTCCATTTGATTTCGAACGCAAATAGCCTACCATCGCGTTCTTCTATCCAGTTTATTTCTTGTTGTTGGTAGGTTCGCCAAAAGTAATTGTTTACCGTCATGCCCACGTAGTGCTGATATTTTAAGCGTTCATATAGGCAGTAATTTTCCCATAATTCACCAATATCGTTACGCATGCCAAGAGGTGCAAAGTTTGCAATAAGTACATTTCTAATGCCATTATCATAAAAATACCATTTGCTACTTTTTACAATTTCGCTTCGTAAGTTTCTGCTAAATCCCGGCAAGCGATAAATCACAAATACTTTAGTTAATAAATCAAGATATTTTTGTACCGAATTTTTGCTCATACCCAATTGTCTTCCTAGTTCATCAAATGATACCTCCTTGCCCACTTGAAATGCTATCAGCCTAAGTAAATCAAGCATTTTGGCGGCATTGCGCACACCTTCAAAAGCAAGAATATCTTTTAGCAAATAGTCGTTTACCAACTGTTTTAGGTAGTTAGATTTACTTGTATTATCGCTGTATTGCATTACTTCCGGATAACTTCCGTAGATTAGTCTTTCTTCCAGCCTAGCTCGTGTTTGTATTATATTTTCGGAGGATTGATATTCCATTTGTGCCAGTGGAAACAAGTAAAATGTGATTTTTCGGCCGGTTAGTGGCTCGCCTAGTTTATTGGATAAATCAAACATAGATGAGCCCGTAACCAGAATTTTAATCCCCTGAATTTCATCCACAATTAGTTTGAGAATAGCTCCTATATCTTCAATTTTCTGAGCTTCATCTATCACAAGCAGCGTTGTTCCAGACAACAAGCGCTTATAATTTTCAACTGTTCGTTGTTTCAACACTTCATTCGTAGCCAAATCTTCTCCATTTAGCTCTAATACTTGCTCATCTTTCAATTCAGCAACTATTTTTTTTATTAAACTGGTTTTACCAATACGTCTTGCACCAACCAAAACAACCACTTTATTTGGTATTAAACTGGTTATCAATTTATTTTCTATGATTCGTGTAATTATTTGCATATACAAATATAGTAATTCAGTCAATACGATGACCAAATTATATATAATTCAGTCAATATGATGACTAAAATTAATTAAATACAGTCAAATTTTAATTCTTTTGGTACCGGATACTTGCGATGTAAATGAACAAGTTGTTTAAAAACTGTGCTTATTGGATGCAGTCCATTTGGTTAGTTGTATGATTACCGGCTACAATAAAATAGGTAGTTTAGCAAGCAATAGCACCATCAATTACCTACTGTTTATCTGGTCGCACATATCAAACAAAATACCATCTTTAAGGCCGGCACTTGGTGCAATAATTTTTTCGATATCAGCCCACTTCAATATTTGCAGGTATATATATGCCGAGTGTTCAATCACATCAGCACGGTCGGGATTAAGCTTATAGGTTTCAATGCGCTCGGCTGTGTTCATTTTTTTGATGGTATGGTAGAATTTTTTTAATTCATCGCGGGTAATGGATGGTACGTCAGAAGGATGAATGAGCGCTGCAATTTTATTGATGGTGCCACTGGTGGCAATGGCTATGGAATGGCGCACTTCAGTTAAATGAAGTTGGATGTATTCTTCCATTATTTTCCATGTGTTTTCCTTTATTACATCATCAAGCAGCCTTACCGTGCCTACATCAAATGATACGGAGTTTGATGCAATTTTATCTTTGATGATGGTCATTTCAGTACTTCCACCACCCACATCAATGGTTAAATACTTTTCATTGGGTTGAAATAAATGGTTAATACTCCTCAAAATAAGTCGTGATTCTTCGCGTCCGCTTATAACATCAATATTTAAATTGAACTCTTCTTTTACGTGGTCAATTATTTTTTTTGCATTGCTTGCATCACGCAAAGCACTGGTAGCACAAGCCCTGCACTCTTCTACCTCAAACACATCAAGCAACAGCGAAAATGCTTGCATGGCTTTGTAAAATTCATTTCGTTTTTCTTTGCTTATTTTCCCTTTCTTAAAAGCATCATCTCCCAACCGAATGGGTACACGCACGAATTCAATTTTTTTAAACGGCTCCGAAAAAGAGCCATCGCTCAATCTTGCAATTTGCAAACGAACAGCATTGGATCCAATATCAATGGCGGCTATTTTCATCGAATAATTTATTGCAATTTGATGGTTTAGTTGATATAACAAAAAATTACTTTTTCAGCCACCTGATTGGTAAGGGAAGTTTGTTGATATGCAGGTGATAGTAATGTTGTTTTACGGCACCAAAGCCTTTAAAAAATCGAGCTACACCGGGAATTTCTGATCCTTCAAAATCAAGTACCTTATCCGTTCCGGCATATGTTGAGATGAGTTCGTTGAACATCAAAAACATGCTGCGCATTTCTTTTCCCTTTTCATGTGTGCTTCCCAATAAATAATAAATACGCTTGGGTGTATGCAGGAATGCTGCAGAACATAGGATAGTATTCTGTGCATCTGTAACAGCCATTACTTCAAGCATATTTCTATTCTGAAATGTTGTAAGCAAAGTGGAAAGTAAATCATAATGTTTGTTTGTCAACGCTCTGGTTTCTGCACCTTTGTTTTTACGGTAATTTGCTACTACTTCTTTTATACTACAAGTGCCAATTTGTTGATGTGCCTGTTGTGCTTTCTTAAGGTTGCGTTTGGTGTGGTCGGAAAAGAATTTGTGCAACTGCTTGTAGTCGGGCGTGAGGTCAAGAATGATATTTCTGCGGGTATTTACCGTACCATTTTTTAGTTGCAACGAATCGTTTGTGTAGTTGAGGTAAATATCAATGAACTTAAATTGTTCGGGTATGGCTTTAATGATATTTTTTAGCTCGGGGGCATACGATTTATCGGGGTAAAAAAATCCCAATTGTTGTGAAAAAAAGGGCTGATAGAGGTATCTAAAAATTTTCTTTTTGGCCGTTAATGGAAACACAGCTTTATAATCATCTGCCACAAGCGCTTCCCAGCCGGGTGCTGTAATATCCAAGTACCACGAATAGGCATACACCTGAAAATTGAGGGCCTGCTCAATGCAGCTATCCCATTTCAGTTTGTCAATTTCATGATGTTTTAAATACCTAATTTCCATTACTTGCTTGCTGCAATAAACAGATGTTCAAATACGCTTTTCCATTCTTGCCATCCTTCAGCATGGCTTAAGTTGGAGTTGTGCCAGATGCTGATAAAGGTACCGTTTGTTTTTTTCACTTGATGCATCACCTGCTCTATTTTATTTTTTGCTTCCTGCGGACTTAAGCACATGCCATAGCGCAATGAGGTATCCATCATGGCCAGCGGATGCAAAACAAGGGGTGTTGTTTGCTCCTCAACGAGATTATACCAATTAAATGAAAATGATGTTGAAGCCCTGAAACCTACGTATTTGCTGTATCCAAGGCTGAAGTCGTCTGTTATACCGCATTGCAATAAGCCTGTCATGGTTTGTGGGTAGACATACCTTAAAAAATGTTGCCTGGAACTGCTTATTTTTTCTGAACGCATTTTTTCAAGTCGTAATTTTTCACTAGCCATACATTGTATTTCGTGCATACTGCCATACGAAGGATGAATTCCTATTTTACCCCAACCTGAAATATATCTTACTAAATTCTGAAATAGGACACTTCGTGTGTCAATTTGTTTATCGAATGGTGTTTTTCCATCCATCAACAAAAAAAATAGTGGTTTCAGTTGATACCTCTCGCAAAGCTGTTTGATTTCATCATAGGTATCATAGGGGTCTTTTTGCATTCCTATTGCAACAGCCAGTTGTTGCATGGCATCAGCCACACGAAGTGAAAGCAATGATTTAACCCATTTCAATAACCAACGAACGGAGGTCAATCCTTTATAACGATACGCGTGGTCAATATCAAACGTAGGCTGAAAGCGAAAGTCGCGTGGTACAAAATCAAGCTGCAATAAGCTAAACAATTGTTGTCGCCAGGTATCAACAAGGGGTATTTCCAGAAAACCATGAATACATGCTACACTGTTCTCAGGCGCATACCTACCGTGTTCATCGGGTTTTGTGTTTCCATATTCTTCGTACCTGCTTAGCAAATAAAAAGTGGCAGCAAACACATCAAAAGGAGTGTCACCAATGGCTTGTTTAAAAAATATCATTTCCCACTGTGCATGTTGTTCAACAGCAATATCAACTTGGCGAATACCTTTTTCAGCTAGCAA
>CAYSBE010000020.1:4608-5678 GCA_964429245.1 uncultured Bifidobacteriaceae bacterium
TTAATATTTCAATCATGGTTGTGTCAGTAATGCAAATCGATTAGCATAGCAGGTAAGCAATCGTTTTTTTTGTGTGCATGAAAAACTTAATCTTCCTTATAGTCATTTTCAGCGTATCGTGCTCAACCATTAGTAATGTAGCATTCGATATTGACAAAAGTATCAACTTTAAAAAATTAGATACTTATGCCTGGCTTCCATCTTACGATATGCAATTTGTAGATAAGCGCTACAACAACCAGATTATTGAAAATAATATCAAGTTATATGCGCAAAAATCAATTGTGGCAAAAGGTTTGTCATTAAGTGTTGATTCTCCGGATGTATTGTTTTTTTATGATTTGCAAATAGAGAAAGGAACCTACACCAGGCAATATCCAATATATGCGCATCCGCAAAACTTCATGCCACCGATGATGCCTCCTATGCCTGGAATGTCGGCTGAGCAAATGTTGGCCCAACAACAAATGATGCAACAGCAAATGATGTGGCAACAATGGTCGCAACCACAAATTATTGGATACGAAACCCGACAAATTCCATTTAAAACCGGCACACTTACTGTGGTAGCCATTGAAAGGGCCACAAACCGCATGATATGGAGGGGATGGGCAGAATCTTGTATCCTTGATCCCGTGAATTACCAAAACAATTTAGAAAAGAAAATTGCGCTAATTTTTGAACGTTTCCCACAAACACGGTAATATCGAATTTTTGTAATTCTACATTTGGCCTTATTTTGCGCCCATGTCGGATGAAATTTTTAAGAAAGTAGTGAGCCATGCCAAAGAGTATGGATTTGTATTTCCATCAAGCGAGATATATGACGGATTGGGAGCGGTATATGATTACGGACAAAACGGAACTGAGCTCAAAAACAACCTGCGACAGTATTGGTGGAAAGCCATGGTGCAAATGCACGAAAATATTGTAGGCATTGATGCGGCCATATTCATGCACCCAAAAACGTGGAAGGCCAGTGGGCATATTGATGGCTTTAGCGACCCGATGATTGACAACAAAGATTCGAAAAAACGCTACCGTGCCGATCAGTTATTGGAAGATAAAAT
>CAYSBE010000020.1:5778-13445 GCA_964429245.1 uncultured Bifidobacteriaceae bacterium
TGATTGAGCAGCATGAAATAGTTTGCCCGATAAGCGGCACACGCAACTGGACCGATGTACGCCAGTTTAACCTGATGTTTAGCACCGAAATGGGCGCTATGGCGGAAGATGCCGATAAAATATACCTAAGGCCCGAAACCGCTCAGGGTATATTTGTTAATTTTTTAAACGTGCAAAAAACAGGCCGTATGAAAATTCCATTTGGCATAGCACAAACCGGCAAGGCGTTTAGAAATGAAATTATTGCGCGCCAGTTTATCATGCGCATGCGTGAGTTTGAACAAATGGAGATGCAATTTTTTATTCGTCCCGGCACACAGAAAGAGTGGTATGCGCATTGGAAAGAAGCACGCTTGAAATGGCACCAAAAATTGGGCTTGGGAAATGAAAAATACCGTTACCACGATCACGTAAAGCTAGCACACTATGCTGATGCAGCTGTAGATATTGAATTTGAATTTCCGTTTGGGTTCAAAGAACTGGAAGGCATACACTCGCGAACTGATTTTGATTTGCGAAATCACCAGGAACTATCGGGTAAAAAACTACAATATTTTGATGCCGAATTGGATGAAAGCGGAAAACAATATGGCAATTATATTCCATATGTAATTGAAACTTCGGTAGGTCTCGACAGGTTATTTTTATCGGTGATGTGTGCTGCATTCAAAGAAGAAGAAGTGGGAGAAGGGGATAAAAAAGATACCCGTGTTGTATTGCAAATTCCGCCTGTTTTGGCGCCATTTAAATTAGCTGTATTCCCACTTACCAAAAAAGATGGCTTACCTGAAGTAGCCAGAAAAATAATTGATGACCTAAAAGTTGATTACAACTGCTTTTACGAAGAAAAAGATGCGATTGGCAAACGCTACCGCAGGCAAGATGCCATAGGTACTCCTTTTTGTATCACCGTTGATCACCAATCATTGGAAGACCAAACTGTTACTATTCGCCACCGCGATAGTATGCAACAAGAGCGAATTGCCATCGAAGCGCTGCGCGGAGTGTTGGCATCCGCAATCAATTGGTCGAGTTTACTGAGTTAATTGTTTATATTTTTTCCTTATTGATAAGCTCATTGAACTCATCTTTTCGGTCGCGTGCTATTTGCACAATGCCATTGTTGTCCATCACTAAATGTCCGCCATCTTGTTTCACGTATTGCTTGATGTGATCCATATTTACAATAAAGGAGCGGTGGGTTCTAAAAAAGCGGTTGTTGGGATTAAGGTTGTTTTCAAATTCCTTTATTTTTTTACTAATAAGCAATTTGCTGCCATCTGCTAAAAACACGTGGGTGTAGGAACCATCTGCTTCAAGGTAAACAATATCCTGAATAGGAACAAAGGTGAGCCCATGAGAAACCGGAAGCGCTATTTTTTTTATAACTTTTTGTTCGAGGTTTTCTTTAAGGGTATCCATGCGCTCACGCGTTTGGGCATTTTTACCCAATTTGATAGCCTTATCAACGGCAGCCTGCAACTGATCAATTTGAATGGGCTTTAACAAATAGTCAACCGCACTCACCTGAAAAGCTTGCAATGCATACTCACTGTAAGCTGTAGCAAAAATTACCTGAAAATCTATTTCATCAAAAAAATCGAGTAATTGGAATCCAGTATAACCCGGCATTTCAATATCCAGAAACACCACATCGGGTTTGTGCTTTTGTATGGCTTTTACACCGCTCAGTACGTCATCAGCTGTGGCAACGATATGCAATTGCGGACAATGTTCAGCAATAAGCGATTCCATTATTCGTCTTGCCTTCGCCTCATCATCAATGATGATGGCATTGAATGATTTCGTTGTATAGGTATCCACCTCTGGCAAATCTATATGTTCACTGTCGCTTGTCAAAATTAACTCCGTATTACCGTGCAATTAATTTAAAATAAAACTACACACCCCTGTTTAGTTCATGAAATGTAGAAATGAATTCATGAGTGGCAATCAAAAGTTTCGAATACAATTTATGAAGTCATAGATGCGGCTCATAGGATATAACATAAAAGCATCATGCAATGAAAGCAAATTCGAAGCATGAAATTCTTTATCAAAAATCATATGAAAACACATGTAATGAAAGCACTCTTATTTATGGTGCTGCTAATCACAATGGAATCCAGCGCACAAAATACGGTGCAGCTGAAGCAAATCTGGAAAAAACACATCCGCGGAGTGAATGGTGATGAAGTCATTAACGGAATGTTTGTTCAACCCAACGGAACTGTGATAGTTACCGGAAGGTATTCAACTGCAAATTTTGGTGCAGCAGTTGATTTTAATTATCCGTCACTAAATACTTTGCCACAAACTGGTGGATTTTCAGATGCTTATTTAGTTAGTTATTCAACTAACGGGGCGCTGAATTGGTTATCACGGTATAATTATAATAATAACGAAACATTTAATGATGTAACGGTTAGGCCAAATGGAATTCCATATGCTGTAGGTGGTGCCAATACAGCATCACAAGCCAACAATTTTGATTTTGCCAATACAAGTATTGTTCAAGCAAATGCTTCAACCGGAGTTATTACAGCTAATATTTCAACAAACGGGAATCTTATAAACAGATTCAATTCGGTTGCGCAAGATGTAGATGGGAATATTTATGCAGGTGGAATGTATTCAGGTAATCCTGATTTTAATTTCAACAGAGGAACTGCAGTTGTAGCTGGTAATGTTACCGGTCATCAAGATGCGGTATTGGTAAAACACAATGCTAATAGGGCAGTACTATGGGCGAAACGAATTGGGGGAACAGGATATGATGAAATTAACCGCGTAATTGTTAAAGGAACTGAAATATATATTGTGGGTTCATTCACGGGAAAAGTAGATTTCAACCCAAGTACCGTTGCTGCTGATACTTTTTTTCTGCAAACTCCGGGAGCAAATAGAAATGGATTTTTATTAAAATTAGATACAGCAGGAAACTTTTTGAATGCATGGTTTTTATCAAGCACGGCTGAAACAGGACTTACGGATGTTTTGGTAAATGCGTCTAATGAAATTTATGTTTCGGGCCACTTTTCAGGCGCCACGGATGCCGATTTAGGGACAGGTATTACAACCGTGAATACAGCCGGAGTAGCTGATGGTATTTTAATTAAACTAAATGCATCAGGTAACATGTTGTGGAATAGAACTTATGGAGGAAGCAATGATGACAAGTTTTTACGAATTGCATTAAATAATGATGGAGATATTTACACTTGTGGTTATTTCAATTCTACAACTGTAGACTTTGGTTTTCCTTCACCTAATGTGTTGAACAATGCAAGTGTAGGGAATTCTGCAGACGGATTCATTGCAGCATACACATCAACAGGGAACAGTATTTTTGCAAATCGTATTGGCGGTACAGGAAATGATTATGTGAGTGCTATTGCATTTGATAGTTTGTATTCACTTTACGTTGGCATACATTTTAATAGCACGTCAATCCAAACCGAATTTACAGCCGGATACAGTTCAACAACATCTACCGGTGGGGCACTTGATGCCGTAGTAATAAAATACAATACGGTATGTCCATATGCCAATATAGTTCCTGAAAGCAAATATGTGTGTCCGGGTTTTAATATTCAATTTACCACACATACCTCGGGAAGTAACTTAACTAGGCAATGGAAGTTTAATGGAAACAATATTAGCAATGGTGCAAAGTATGCAGGTGTAAATTCAGATACATTAAATATAAATGCACTTAGTGTAAATGATACCGGTTCGTACACCTTTGAGGTATCAAGACCAGGTTGTCCAACAATTACAACCGCTGTATTAAAAGCAGGCATTTTATCGGGAAATTCCCTTACTGCTCCCGTTCAGCATTACCCTATGGATGGTAATGTGAAAAGCATTACCGGATCACCCGATCCGGTTATCTATTTTCCAAACGCAACAACTTATGCAGGAAATAGATATGGTGGCACATCAAAATCATTTAGGATGCAATTCATTCAGGGTTCGCTTGATATTCCAAACGTAACGGGGGCAAGTCAATCCTATTCATTTTGGATGTATCCGGTATCAGGAGGTCTTAATTTATCAACCTTAATTTGGGCAGGTGGTAATACCAACAACAGGTTGCTCGCTTTTAATAATAACCAATTGGGAACAGTTATTAATGGTGTATTTACCGGATTCGGAATTACCCTTGCGAACACCACTTGGAACCATGTGGTTTTTGTTAAAGACAGTGCCCGTTGTACAGTGTATATAAATGGAGTAAAGACATACGATAACCCAACACTTTTCAGCACCACATCAGGTTCTATTACTGTAAACGATTTGTTTGGACATGGATCATTTCAAGAAGCAACCCTTGGAGCCTATGATGATGTTCGGGTATATAACACGGCAATTGACATAGGTGAAGTTATTACAGCTTACAACCAAATTGAGTTTCAAAATGCACCAATTAATGTGGCCTCGTGTATTGGTTCAAATGCCATGCTGTATGCCAATTTTGGGAATAATGCCCCGTTGAGTTTTCAATGGTACAAAGATGGTGTTGCCATTAGCAATAGTGGAACTTATTCAGGTGTAACCAACGATACACTTTTAATTAATGGTGGCATAACAGCACAATCTGGAAACTATTACGTACGAGCAACAAAAGATTGTTTTCAGGATAATTCTGATACCATAACTGTAGAATTTGCTAATGCAGACATATCAAACGGATTATTGTCATACTATACATTTAATGGCACGTTGAATGATGAAATTAATGCCAAAAACATGGCTGGTAGTGTAATTTATGGAGGAAGCAGTCGTTTTGGAAATGGGTCTTCTAAATTGATCAATGCAAACAACTTTGCAACATCACTTACTTTTCCATCAGTAAACAATGATACCATCTCAGTTGCACTTTGGTATTATGCCATGCAAACAGGTACAAACAAAACCCTGATTGGATCTTCAACAGGAACAGCTGCTCATCTATTTATTGATATCAATAATCAGGTTGGATATCGCCTTGCCAATGGCACGTTTGTATCATCAGGTGTTACAATTGCCATGAATACATGGAATCATTTTGTAGTAACAAAGTTAGGTACGAACCAAAAGATTTACCACAACGGGCAACTCATCATGAACGTGAACAATTCATTCTTGAACAGTATTGTAAACAATTCACTTACCCGAATTGCAAATTCAAGTACAGCTGATTCTCGTTCATATGGTCATTTTGACGATATGTTTATATTCACCCGTGAAGTAAATACAACGGAAGTTTTAGCGTTAATGAATTACTTTAATATAGATAGAAATCCAACTTTAGCAAGGGCTTGCAATGGATCAAACAACAATGTGATAATGGCTGCATCAGCAGAAAATACGGACACAACAAAATATAGTATGCAATGGTTGTTTAACGGAAACCCAATAACCAATGGAGCAAAATACCAAGGGGTAAATTCTGATACGCTTTTGGTAATTAATGTTACAGCAGCTGATTCAGGTTCGTACAGCCTTCGTTATGCACCTAATGCAGCTATTTGCGCAAATTGGACTAGTAAATCAGGAAAGGTGCAGCTAGATGGACCGAGTACCATGCAAGACAGTTTACGTTTATACCTTAAATTGAATAATAACCTAAATGATTTTAGCGGCAAAAGTGTCAATATTACAAATAGCAATGCAACATTTACGACCGACCGTTTTGGAAACACTACAAGTGCAGCAAGCTTTAATGGATCAAATGCCTATTTACTTTCGGGTTCCACTTTAGCCACGAGTGCACCTGCCATTACGGTGATGGCATGGTTTAAAACAAATCAAGGAACAGGAGGTATATTGGGCAGTGTAAATGCAGGTCCTACAGCGAACCCGGCATCAAGTCATGCCTTGTTATACATTGGTAACGACAACAAACTTCATGGAAAATCATGGAATGGAAATACAACAACTATAACTTCAGCCAATGATGTGAATGACAATGTATGGCACCATGCCGCATTGGTTGTTAGGGGAAACAGCAGCACGCAAGAGCTTTATCTTGATGGAGTTTTGGTAGGTACGCTACCAACAAGCAGTAGCACATTACAGCCATTGATTATTGTAGGTGCAATTTTTGGAAATACGACCAATTGGTTTTCTACCAACACAGGGTGGAATTATTTCCAGGGACAAATAGATGATGTTCGTACATATAACAGGGCATTCTCGGTTGAAGAAATTGCACGAATTGCTCAAAATATTGGAATAGCAGAATCAGGAACACAGAATAATGGTTATTGCATCAATACTGCAGCTACTTTAACCAAAAATACAAATGGTACAGGTCTTACTTACAGTTGGCTTAAAAATGGTGTACCTATGTCAAACTCATCCGGTATAACAGGAACCGATAGCACAACATTAAGTTTTACTTCTATTTCACCGTCAGATTCAGGGGTATACCAATTAATGGCATCACGTGATTGCTATGCATTACTTTCAGATACAATTAAAGTTAATGTGTTTACTGCTATTAACTTTGTGAGTGTACCTCAAAATCAGAATTCATGTATTGGTGATTCAACTAGATTAATTGTTAGGGCTGCAGGTGCCGGACTAAGTTATCAATGGTATGTAGGAAATACACCTCTAACCAATAATTCCAAATACAGTGGTGCAACAGCAGACACCTTGACCATACGTTCAATGGCATATACCGATTTTACCACATACCGAATTAAGGTTACGGACCAATGTGGAAATTCAGATTCAAGCAATACGGCTACAATTTTCCTCAATTCTTCAACACCTCCTACTGTTACAACACCTTTAGCAATTTATGCTTTTAATGGTGATGCAACAGCAAATAACACAACATTCAATGGTACAGCTACTGCTACATCAGCTGCTTCTAATAGATACGAAACGGCATCTTCATCTTTAAATTTCACCTCTTCAAGTAACAGCAGGGTAACGTTGCCAACAAGCATGAGTATAAGCGGTAAAGGAAATTATGCAGTTTCATTGTGGTTTAAAACTTCAACAACAAACACTGCGCAAGGACTTTTTGGATGTAGCAATGTGGCACCTACAGGTACGCCTTCTACTTTCCAACCCATGCTTTTTGTAACATCATCAGGACAATTATCCGGAAAGATATTTAACGGAAATACTACCTCGTTAATTACTTCTACTCAAAAAGTAGATGACGGGAATTGGCATCATGCAGTTCTAACATATAGCCAATTGGGTCAATTTCAATTATTATTTTTGGATGGCGTATTACTAGGACAAAATACAGGCTCATTTACAATTACTACTGGACTTATACCAACTATCGGTGCAACATTTGGAACCAATTATACAGGCCATTCAACAGGTTGGGCTTATTTCAACGGGCAGATAGATGATGTTAGAATTTATGGATCATCGTTGGCATCTCCGGCTGTAAAAGAGATTTACATGCGTTCAGAATTAAATCCGGCAAGAACAATAGTTACTTGTAATTCAACTACTCAAGTAGGATTCCGATCAGGAGCATACGGTACCCACAAAGGTTATCAGTGGCGTAAAAATGGGAACTTGATAGGGAATGGGGCAAAATTTGCCGGAACATCTACCGATTCACTAACTATTTTGAATTATTCTGCCGCTGATAGTGGAAACTACACCTGTGAAGTGTGGTATGATTGTTTAAATGTAATAACCACTCC
>CAYSBE010000020.1:13545-27004 GCA_964429245.1 uncultured Bifidobacteriaceae bacterium
TCATTAGGTGCAAGTCTAACTATACTACAACAGCCAACTTCAATTACGGCTTGTATCGGGTCCAATGCCATTTTATTTGTTCGTACAAACGATCCGCAAGCAAACTATCAGTGGGTAAAAAACAGCAACAACATTTCGAATTCAAATAATGATACATTGTATTTAAATGGCATTACACAAAATGATGTGGCAAATTATCTTGTATCGATTAACAGTGTATGCGGAAGTGCTACTTCAAATGCGGCATCATTAAGCACTACACCACTAGCTGTTATTACTTCTCAACCACAAAATAGAAGTGCTTGTGTCGGCAAAGCGGTTTCATTAAGCTTAACTGCAACCGGAAATGGGCTATCTTACCAATGGCGTAAAAATGGAAGCAATATCAGCGGAGCGATATTTAGTACGTTCACCATTTCATCTTTTGTTTCAGGTGATGCGGGCAACTACGATTGTGTTGTAAGCAGTTCATGTAATACCATTAATTCATTGGTGGTATCGATAACTGAGACTACGCCAGTTTCCATTACAAGCCAACCTACTTCTTATTCAAATCTTTGTTCTCAATCAACCAGTCAGATTACATTTAGCATATCAGCAACCGGAAGTGTATCAGGATATCAGTGGTTCTTTAATAGCAATCCACTTACTAATGTAATAAATGTTGTTAGTGGTGCTACCTCTCAGACATTACAAGTAAGACATGCAGCTTTTGGGGCAGGTTCATACACTTGCAAAGTATATGGAGGATGTGATACCGTGACATCAAATCTGGGTACGGTAACCTATATTCCTGATCCTACATTTAGTATACAGCCGGTTAGTCAATCTGTATGTTCAGGAAATGATGTGATGTTTGTGGTGCGTGCAACCAATGCACTATCATACAGATGGCGCATGAATGGAAGCCAACTAAGTGATGGAGGCAAATTCAGTGGCACCCAAACAGATACACTGAGAATAACTAATATAAACATATCAGACATAGGTGGTGTAAATCCAGCGGATATCGATGTTTTCGTAACAGGCTCATGTGTAAATAACTCCTCTTCAGTTGTTGCATTAAGTGTACAGACTTCGTTGCAAATAACCGGGCAATCAGCAGCGACAGTTTCAGGTTGCGAAGGTGAAAATTTCACCCTATTTGTAGAAACCAATATTACAGGCCAATACCAATGGAAGAAAAATGGTGTTAACATTTCAGGAGCAACAAGCGATGAACTTACTATCTCAGCTGCAACGTCAGCCAATAACGGTTCATACACCTGCGATATTACCACTACTTGTGGCAATGCAACCTCAACAGCATCTGTTTTAACTGTAAATCCGAAACCATTGCCTACGGTTACCCAAAATGGAAATACCCTTTCTACCCAAACATTTGATTCGTATCAGTGGAGAAAAGATGGATCAAATATTTCTGGAGCTACGCAACAAAATTTTGTGGCATCAGCAGATGGGGTATATGCAGTTTTTGTTACACAAAATGGTTGCAGCGGCAACTCGGCCGACTTCAATTTCGTATTCTCAGGATTAAATGATGCGTTCAATAACAAATCAGTAAATTGGTATCCAAATCCGGCTGTTAAGACAATTGTTTTCGAATACGAAAACTACAAAAACGCAACAATCAAAATCCTTACATCAGAAGGAAAAATTGTACAAATATCAGAAATGAATCAACCAATTGTTGAATTAAATATTGAACAAATAGCTAAAGGGGTTTATTTCATACTTATCGAAAAAGATGGCACACCAGTGTTGCACGATAAGTTTATTAAAAACTAAACAAAACTGATACGGTTTAATACGGGCGGAAGTTTCACTTCCGCCCGTGTTTGTTTATATAGTGATGGTAACTTTTGTACCTAGTGCATTCCCATAAGCATCGGTTAAGTCGTCATATTGAACACCTATGGTTTTATTTAAGCCATAATTAAGAATTTCCAGACGTTTTTTGGTAGCACCAGTTGCAAAAGAGGTATGTTGTTTTCTCCTTTTTGTATTTAATTCTTCCGATTGCTTTCTGCCAATTCCGTTATCAGTTACTTCACATATTAAGGATTCATTCGACCCTTTTTTGAATGCGACTGTTAATTTTCTATCCGTTCGTTTGTGTAATAGGCCATGCTTAATAGCATTCTCAACAAATGGCTGAATAATCATGGGTGGTATCATTACCTCATAAGCTAATAAGTTTTCATCTACAGAAAGTTCATAATTGAAATTATCTTCAAAGCGCATTGCCTCCAATTCAAGATATAGTTTCAGGGCCTTAACTTCTTCTTCAAGAGAAACTGCCTGCTTATTACTCATATCTAAGTATAATCTCATTAGGTCACTAAATTTTCCTAGATAGGAATTAGCCAGTTTTTTTTCATTTGTAAGTATGTACTCCTGTATTGAATTGAGTGCGTTAAAAATGAAATGTGGGTTCATCTGTACTTTTAGTGCGGATAATTGAGAACTTCTAAGTTCTTTTTCAATATTGGATTTTTCGAGTTGAAGTTCAACATTCTTCCGCTGCAGTTTATTTCTACGGTTTATAAATTGAATTCTTAAATAGAAGATGAAAGATAGAATTACGATAACTCCAATTGCAATAATTGCATAAAACCACCAACTTTGCCAGTAAGGATTTTTAATTTTGAAGTTTAGTTGTGCAGGTATTGTTGATGCTATTCCATCTTCATTTATGGCATATACTTCAAAGGTATAATCGCCAGGAGAAAGGCTATTAAATAAAGCAAAATTGTTAATATAGTTTGTTGTAATCCAAGTCGAGTCCAATCCATTGAGCCGATATTTGTATTTAATATTTTTACGTGCCTTACTTGCTATACCAACATACCCAAACTTTATTGTATTTGAGGTATGTGGCAATATATAATCATTGACAATCGGGGTATCCGTTTCATTGATACTGAACTGAGTTAAATAGATACTAGGGGCAAATGCATTTTGATACAAAGAATCAATATTTATCCATTGCAAGCCTTTAGAACTTGCAATGTACAAATACGGATTAATGACCTCCATATCCAACACATCATTGGTAACAAGCCCATCAGCGCGGGTAATCGTGTTGTATTGCTTTGTTAGTATATTTAATGATTGAACTCCTTCATTGGTTGCAAACCAAAGCTGATTACTTTTTGCATCATAAGTTAGGCATCGAGTAAAGTTTGAGATTAGCCCATTACTGGTTGAGAAATGAGCAATTACTTTATTACCCCTTAATGTATAAATGCCCTGCTGCATAGTTGATATCCATATATTGCCATTTGGATCTTGTATGATGTCATTTGCATAAATATTGCTTTTTGTTTCCGGATCAATGACAGAGAGTACCTTCCCATTCTTAAAATAATACAACCCATCAATACAGCCTTGTAGGATAGAACCATCCTCCTCATTTATGTGAACGGTATAACTTCTTTGCTGATACAAGTAAGCAACACTGTAAGTATTGTAGTCAATAAATTTGTATTGTTTATGGAATATCGATTTATCTGCATTGGGATTAAAGTTGACCAGCATGCCACTGAATGAATTTGCAATAGCTAACATCCCATACTTATCAATACTTAGGTCCTTTATTGATGATAGGCTATATTTAAATGTAATGATTTGTTTTAAATTGTTGTCTAATTTATGAAGCGTAGTAGTTTGGGTATAGATGTCTCCTGTATACGCATCATACTTTATGGCTTCAATGTCTTTTCGATCATTATCAACTAATGTATTTTTAATAATTTTTTTTACTTGCGTATTAAATGTAAATAAGTTTCCATTTCCTGTACCCATTATCAGGGTTTGGTTATCCATCTTTTCAATACGTGTTATTCTATTATCAGGTAAATTGGAGTTCTCGGTATTCATTTGCCATACATTCATAGATGGAATCATAAAAATACCATTTTTTAACGTAGAAATAAGGTAATTGCCTTCTCGGTCTTTACATATCCACGATACTGATTTTTGTTTCAGATAATGTCCTTTTAAAAGAATTTTATTGTCTCGTATGGCTAGGTGATAGGCTCCATCATAAGTGAGCAGCCAACAGTCTTCAAGCGAAAAAGTAATGAAATCGATAATACGGGCTGAATTATTTGGTAAAGCAGTTGCATCGATTTCAGTATAGGAAAAATCAGGCTTTAGGATAGATAAAGAAATTTTATTTGCTCCACCATTGATGCCCCTCATCCCAATAGCAATGTTTTCTGAAGGGGCATATTGCATGCCATCCCAGGAATGCCGAATCATTTTTTTAGGGTTTTTAACGGATTGTATATACCCCAACGAAAAAGCGATATCAAATTGATTGTTGACAATGATATTTTGAACACTGTTGCAATTAATATAAGGATAGCTCTTCCAATTCTTTGTTTTAAGGTCAAAACTTAACAACGGATTTCCAATTGAGGATATCCATAATATTTCATTGTCATCAATGTCAAATCGGGTTATACCAGATTTGTACTTAGGCTCAAATTCTTCAAATAATTTTAAGGTGTCGTTTTCAAGATAAAATATCTGCCCTGAAAAGTTTACCATCCATATCCTGTTTTTCTTATCAATTTTAAAACGTGAAAATGCCATGCCTCTCTGCTTGGGATGGCTGTATATTTTAAAGTTAATCCCATCAAATCTGCAAAGTCCGTTATCTGTACCTATCCATATAAAACCTTTGTGGTCCTGTATGATATTATATACTTCCATGCTTGGAAGCCCATCATCATCTGTGATATGATGCATAAATGGCTCTTGTGCTTTTGAATAATTATATATGCACAAGATCAAAGTAAGGATACTTAATAGACGAATCATTTTTTGTATAATGCGATAAAATTACACATTGTGTCTGAATTATTTTCACATGAATATTTTATGAGGCTCGCACTTGCCGAAGCAAAAAAAGCTTTTGATGAAGGCGAAGTGCCTGTTGGGGCTATTGTAGTGCATGAAAATAGAATCATCGGGAAGGGTTATAACCTAACCGAAAAACTGAATGATGTTACTGCACATGCCGAGATGCAAGCCATTACCGCAGCAGCAAATTATATTGGTGCCAAGTACCTATCTGATTGTGTGATGTACGTTACCCTTGAGCCCTGTGTTATGTGTGCTGGCGCACTTTATTGGAGCCAAATTGCCAAGGTGGTGTATGGTGCATCCGATCTCAAAAGAGGATTTATGCATGCAAAACTAAAATTGCATCCCAAAACCGAGCTCGTAGGCGGTGTTCTTGAAGCGGAATGCAGCGAACTCATGAAGTCATTTTTTGCCCAATTGCGAGACAAGTAAGTAAACAATTCATCAAATAGGATGTTTATGCTCATATGAAGCATTATCTAATTGTAGGTGCCAGTGGTGGAATTGGTTTCGCAGTGGCAAAAAAATTAAGTTTAGTTAACCATATTACAGCAATCTCTCGTTCGGAGAAAGAACTGAATACACTGCCAAATACAACTTTTCACAATGTAGATATTTCTGTAGGTGTACCAGAATTTCCTTCAATTGAAGGACCTTTGGATGGCATCATTTACTGCCCGGGAACCATCAACCTAAAACCATTTAGGGCCATTAAAGATGATGATTTCTTAAGCGAGTTGAATATTAATGTGATGGGTGCCATCAAAACCATCCGTCATTATTTACCGGCACTTCAACAAGCTGAGCAACCTTCAATTGTTTTGTTTAGCACCGTTGCTGTTCAAAATGGTATGCCATTTCATTCGGGTATTGCTGCAGCCAAAGGTGCAGTGGAAGGCCTTACCCGCTCCTTGGCTGCTGAGTTTGCTCCCAAAATAAGGGTCAATGCCATTGCGCCATCACTCACCCAAACGCCCCTTGCAGATAAGTTAATTAATACAGAATCGAAACTGAAAGCTGCCGAAGAAAGACATCCGTTGAAGTCGTTGGCAAGTGCTGAAACCATAGCAGACGGGGTAGTTTATTTATTGAATGCACCTTGGACAACCGGACAAATTTTGCATATCGATGGAGGCATGAGTGCCATACGTTAACTCAAATACGCATGAGCACTACCTTTACACTTGAACAAATATTAGGTATGGAAAAACAATCCCGTACCAATCTAATCAATTCGTTATCTGGAATTCGTCAAGCCAATCTGATTGGAACGATAAGTGAAAAAGGATTGACAAACCTCGCGATATTTAATTCGGTCATTCATATTGGTGCCAACCCACCCTATATGGGATTTATTCAAAGGCCGGTAAGTGTGCCGCGAGGCACCTATCAAAATATTAAAGATACGGGCTATTTCACCATCAATCAGGTGAACGAACAAATCTATAAACAAGCACACCAAACTTCAGCACGTTATGATGTAAGTGAATTTGAAGCAACAGGTTTAACACCCGTATTTCTCCATGATTTTCATGCACCGTTTGTAAAAGAGAGCCTTGTAAAGATTGGACTTAAATATATTGAAGAACTTCCCATTTCAATTAATGGAACCATCTTGGTGATTGGCGAAGTTCAAAAAATTATTTTTGAAGAGAATTGCCTTAATGAATCTAATATAGTGCAATTAAACCAAACAAAAGCAGTAGGGGTAAATGGATTGGAAACGTATTATTCGGTTCAGAAAATAGAAGAGCTGCCCTACGCAAAGCCTGAAAATATAAAGTAGCGTTTACCTTGTGAAAACACTCAGACTCATTTTAGGAGACCAACTGAATAGCCAGCACAGTTGGTATAAAACAGTTGATAAAAATGTAATCTATTGCTTGTTTGAAATGCGGCAAGAAACCGATTATGTGAAACACCATATTCAGAAAATTGCCGGATTTTTTGCTGCTATGCGCCAATTTGCTCATGAATTGAAGTCATCCGGACATGAAGTAGTGTACTTCAAGATAAGTGAAACTCAAAATACACAATCACTTACCCGAAATCTTGAAACACTTATTACACAAAAAGGTATAGTAAATTTTGAATACCAATTGCCGGATGAGTATCGGTTAGATGAGCAACTAAAATTATTTTGTGCTTCACTTTCTATTTCACATAAGGCATATGATTCTGAACATTTCTTAAGCAAGCGAGATGATATATCTCAACTTTTTGCAGGGAAGAAACAAGTTTTAATGGAGACCTTTTATCGCGAAATGCGTAAGCGCTATGGCATCATGATGGATGGTGAGAAACCTGCAGGAGGCAAATGGAACTATGACAGTGAGAATAGAAACAAGTGGAAAGGAAATCCGCCATCGCCCAAACATGATCTCATAAAGAATGATGTTTCAGCTATTGTATATGAAATTCATCAAAGTGGGGCAAGTTTTTTTGGAAATATTGATGCTGTAAAATTTAGTTGGCCAATTTCACGCAGGCAGGGATTGCAATTGCTTGAATATTTTGTAAATGAAAGTTTGCCATTTTTTGGGCAATATCAAGATGCAATGACCCAAAAAGAAGCCTATCTTTTTCATTCGCGGTTATCATATGCCCTCAACACAAAAATGATATCTCCGCTTGAAGTGGTGCAACGTGCTATACAAGAATGGGAAGAACATCCAACATTGATTAGCCTTCCACAAATTGAAGGTTTT
Organism: uncultured Bifidobacteriaceae bacterium; assembly: GCA_964429245.1. Classification (GTDB taxonomy): domain Bacteria; phylum Bacteroidota; class Bacteroidia; order UKL13-3; family UKL13-3; genus CAYSBE01. The sequence goes on from CAYSBE010000020.1 coordinate 21,129, forward strand.
GTTAGGCAAATAATTGGCTGGCGTGAATACATGCGAGGTATCTATTGGTGGAAAATGCCTGAGTATACATCATTGAATTATTTTAATCACACACACAAGCTTCCTCACTATTTTTGGGATGGTGATACAAAAATGAATTGTGTGAAACATGCCGTACAAAACAGTATAGACAATGCATATGCACACCACATACAACGCCTGATGATTACCGGAAATTTTGCTTTGCTTGCAGGTATTCATCCGGATGAAGTGGATGCATGGTATTTGGGTGTATATATAGACGCGATAGAGTGGGTGGAAATTACCAACACACGCGGGATGAGCCAATATGCCGATGGAGGAATAGTAGGCAGTAAGCCTTATGTATCTTCAGCTAATTATATTGATAAAATGAGTGACTATTGTGGCAATTGTCATTATGATAAAACAAAAAAATATGGCGAAAATGCTTGTCCGTTTAATAGTTTATATTGGCATTTTTATGCACGCAACGAAAACCTGTTGGCTAAAAATCCCCGCATAGGAATGATGTATAATGTGCTTAGAAAAATGCAACCTGAAGAGCGCAATAAGATTTTGAAACAAGGAGAAAATTACTTGGAACAATTGGAAAATTTGTAATTCATTTCGCGTTAAAGCAATACTTTTTACCACAACAACATTCATTCATTCAATGTGTTTAGCAAGGGCTATGATGGCATCATTACCTGTGCGAATGAAATAGCATTTAGCATAATAAAACCTGCATTATACACACTGTGTAAATAAGCTGTCTATTTTTTTTACATTCCTCAATAGCCCGATTAATAAGGTATTGAGCCTTGTTTTTAAATTTACTGGATACTTATTCCTTATAATTTTGAAGGTGATATGAATATCTAATCTTTTGTGTAGAAGGAGTATGCTATAGCTTTGGCATACTCAGATGATATTACTCCAGAAATTTGAACCACAAATAGCATTAGATGATTTTCATTTCAAGGCTTTTCATCGCCATGAAGAAATCATTAAGATTTATGACTTCATAGATTTGCCTGACCATATCAGCGAAATCGAAAAGCAAAATAGCTCCATACTTAGAAACTACTATGCAAATGCGCTTGACCACAACCTGTTTGATATAAAAACAGTAAAATATGTGTTGAATGGAAACATCCGCGCCAAAGGATTAAACGAGCGAGCGGTTGAGCAATATAGCAAAGCAGAAATATGGTTGCGCAGTGTGAGCCACGAACCCATTAGTGTGCACATGATTTATCACTTGCAAAAATTGCTAATATTAGATTTGTACAACAATACATCAGATGTAAATTTATTTAGCCAACAACATACGCGCAATCCTGAAAAATTGAGCCTTTCATCGGAGCAAGAGTTAGGAAACCTATTTGAGTTTTTAAATTCAGATGCAGAATGGCATCCTGTAGTGCAAGCTTGGATTTTACATTTCAAATTATTAAACATGTCCCTATTCTCAGAAGGCCAAACCAAAATAGCTTGCCTGATGCTTAATTTTTGGTTGCACAAAAAGGGCATGGATATTTTTGGGTTGCTTAGCCCCGAGCATGAATTGTATATCAATAAAAATGATTACCAAGAATTTTTTGGAGAAGAGAGCAACCAAGATTTACAAACACAAGTTGATTTTGGCTTGCGCATTTACGAGGCACAATTGGATAGGTTGAAAAACTTACTAAGAAAATATTTCAGGCAGCAAGTAGAATTTGACAAACACAATCCACGCTTAAAAAATATTATGAACTATGTGTTTGAGCGTGGTTTTAGGTTAAAAGAAATTGATGATTCGATATTGAATAAGAGGCAGAAGCTTATCATGTATATCATACAGCACAAGGGATTTATTGCCACCAAAGAATTGATCAATGAATTTAACTGCAACCGTAAAACCATTCAACGCGATTTCAATGCCTTGCTTGACCAAAATTTGGTTAAGACAGTTGGGCAGGGAGCTGGTCTTAAGTACGCAGTAAATATTGAAGAACGCAAACACGATTACCTTAGCGCTTACCAAACCGATTATTTAAAAGAACCCACTTCTCTTTGGGGATAATAAAAAAAGCTTTACCATTCCTGATAAAGCTTTAGTTGTTTTTCAATAACGACTAATTATAATTCGTCTTCGTTGTAGAAGTAATCTTCGTTGGTCGGGTAATCCGGCCAAACCTCCTCAATACTTTCCAAAGGCTCACCGTCATCTTCAATTTCCTGAAGATTTTCTATCACCTCTAGAGGTGCACCTGAGCGTATGGCATAATCAATTAATTCATCTTTTGTTGCAGGCCATGGAGCATCGTCCAAGTATGAAGCCAATTCGAGTGTCCAGTACATAATTTGATTCCGATTAAATTTACGCGAATATAAAAATAGGTTTGGCTTTAAAAAGTTATTTTTTAGTTGGTTTAGTATTTACGAGTTAAATAAATTTAAATATCACTAAATGAGCTTTTTACCACTTTTATCATATCAACCTTTCCCGTTTCTGTTTCAAAAAATCGGGGTGCGAAACGTACTATTTTGGGCACATGATATTGGGGTAGTGCATGCTGAATGGTTTCAAAAAACATATTAAGAGCAAAATCATCCCATGGTTTGTCTTCAATATACAGCACCACTTTTTGTCCAAGCACCTCATCATCTTCAGCAGTTACAAAAAAGCGTTTATTTAATACCTCCGCTTTATTCAACAGCTCTTCTACCATTTCGGCATTAATTTTTATTCCACCTGAATTAATCACACGGTCGGCTCTGCCATTTACGGTAAATGTTTTTTCGTCAACCAAGGTTATCATATCATTGGTAGTAAGCCATTGCTCATTTGTGGCAGGTGATTTGATCATCAACTTTCCTTCCTCGTTCACTTTTATTTCATTTCCCGGCAATAAGGTGTAATTGCTTTCGTGTCCCGCCCTGCGAAGTGCAACATGGCTTAGCGTTTCTGTCATACCATAAGTGTGGTAGATATGTGGTGGCATGTTAGCCATCATTTTTTCGAGTGGAAATGAAATGGCAGCTCCGCCTATCAGTATCTTACTAAACTGATTCAGTTTGTTGAATTCCCTTTGGCCTTCAATGATATCATGAACCTGTGACGGAACAAATGAGGCAACGGTAAATGGATGTTTGGCATCAATAGCTTTAAGCGGATGTAACGAGGGATTGATAAATGAAATCTTGCATTGAACCATCATGGCTCGAATTAGCAACATGGCACCACCAACTGATGTTGCCGAAAGGCAATGCAACACATGGTCGTTGCGCGAAAGTGATATGGCCTGTATACTTGATTGTGCACTCCAAGTTAATTGGTTTCGGTGAAAGGTGAGTTCTTTAGGTTTTCCGGTAGATCCCGAAGTTTGAAAGGTGAACGTATCGGCATCCGATAACCACTTTTCAATCAATTGTCGTGCATCTTGTCGTATGCCTTCAAGATTTAGGTTTTGTGTATTTGCAAAGTCAAGTGTTGATAGATTCATGATGTTTATATTATTAAGGCCTTAAGGCAACGTTCAGCAATATCATGTATTGGTTCTTAGAAATAGTTATTGCACCCATACTTTCCAGATGCGGAGTGGTGTATTGTGTATCAAGCAGCACATAGTTGCGTTGATTTAGCCATTCAACCAACTTGATAAGCGCAAATTTGGAAGCATTGTGTTCGGTATGAAACATGGACTCGCCAAAAAATGCGCGGCCCAAAGCAATGCCGTACAAACCGCCTACCAACTCACCTTGTTGGTTTCGAGTTTCAAAACTGTGTGCGTATCCCATTTGATGCAATTGGCAATACACATCAATAATGTCTTCCGAAATCCAGGTTCGTTCACGTTTTGCGCACATACGCATCACTTCTTCAAATGCCGTATTGATGCTGAGGTAAAATTTTTTAGCACGCATCACCTGCTGCATCGACTTACTAATTTTCAATCCATCAAGTGGTATGATGCCACGTTCATCAGGTGCATACCAGCCAATTTCATCATTCTCATCAGAGTTGGCCATAGGAAATACCCCAATGCTGTAGCCGAATAATACCGTGTCGGGAGTGAGTTCTTCCAAATTATTTGTGGTACTGTGTAGAAGCGCAATTTAGGATAAAATGAAACAGATTTGGAACCAATTAACGCAGTAATGTAACATTGCCTTTAATTTCAATTTTATCACCATTGTAGCCTGTTGCTTTTGCAATGTATACATACACATCTGAAGCACATGGTTTGTTATTGAATGTGCCATCCCAGCTGTTTGTTATGTCGTCACTTTCAAATATCCGTTCGCCAAGTCGATTGTATATTTCTATATAAAATGTTTCTATGAAATAACCGCCTAATCTGAATGTTTCATTAAGCCCATCTTGATTAACTGTAAACACATTCGGAGCGAAAAGTCGTGGTTTCGTTGAGATGCAATCTATATTTGATTCACTGTACAAATGTGAGGTATCATTTGGATATGCAATGATTTTATAGCAAAATTCAGTTTGGTTTTTAATAGCCATTTCGTCAATGTATTGCAATATTTCAGGCAACACCTTGGCCATTGTTCGTGGAGGATCTATATGTTCGTTTCCATTTATTATGGTGTAATTGTTTATACCATCCTGCCAAAATTCGTATTTATTCCAATCTAAGCGGGCAGTTAATGGAAATGAGTTTCCACTGGTTGGTTCTACTTTTAGTAAAATTGATTTCGATGGATTTGAAGGTAAACTTAAGCCACCACATGCATCTTTGTGAACAGTACTATATATATATGAATATTTATGAACATCTACATTATTATCTACAAAAGACGTGTCGTTTTCATCCAACTCGGCAATAAAAACAGGAGGTTGATTTTCAATACTTCGATATATCAAAGTTTTTAATGCATAGGTATGTGTCTTTTTTTTCCATTGTAAAAGTATCTTCACGTTATCTTTAACTGTCACACGTATATGTTCGGGAGTAGGGATGGTATTTACATACAATGGCTTACTTCCACTTGTGTCACTCCACGAATAAATTGAATTTGATTCATCAAATTTTGCTTTGATGCGATAAAACGAAACTACATTACATAACGCTGAGCTATCAATATAGTGAATAATGTTGCCAGCCACTTCTGCATATTTCTCAAAATCATTGGTAATAAAATTAAGTTTATATATTTCATAAGTTCGAGGTTGGGCGGGCCATCCTTTATAATTATTCCATCGCAACTCGTTGGCAAATGCTACACCTTTTGCGGTTAGCTCAATAGTAGTATGTGTTTCTGAGAATTCGGATGTGTTACTACAATAGTCCGTTGCAGTGAGGCTGTAGCTATATGTATTATGCAGGGTATTAATATTTGTTTGTATAAAAGTTGTATCAGTCAATTTTGAAAATATTTTTTGAGACATGGGTTCACCAAACAAATAGTTGTGATGCAGTGTATAGTATTTTAAGTCAGGCTCAGTTTGCATATTCCACTCTACTGTTGTAGCATTATTATCTAGTACAGAAGTTCTAATGATAGTAGGTGTCTTTGGAGCCACTGAATCATCATACACAGTAAACATAGGATTAATATATTTTTCATCTGTGCATCCATTATAGTCGGTTATTTTTAGACCAAGTTTGTATTTTCCTGCCTTATTAATTTGTAAACTAAAAAGATTTAAGTCATTAGTGAATGAACTATCTCCAATATGCCATAATTTACTAACTATACCTATATCAGGCTTACTTAGATTTTTGATTTGGACAACTTCCTTTGAACAAAGTGTATTTTTATCTGCGTCAAAATTAGCTACAGGCGTGGCATGCACAATTATTGTATCTTTTAAAGGAAACCCAACTCTACAATTATTTGAATCTGTTAAAATCAAAAATGGGATA
>CAYSBE010000021.1:0-828 GCA_964429245.1 uncultured Bifidobacteriaceae bacterium
CAAGAGGAATCGAGACTTTCGTAAATCAATGGGAATCTGTTGCAAGAAACAAACCGTCTTCAGTGAGTCTTTTCCCGTCAACTCAATATTTCAATTCCTGTAATAATGAAATAAATGGTGTCTCAATACCGAAAAATCAAGTAGGCTTTCAATACAACTTACATGGTAGTGCATATGCGGGTATTTTTATAGAACATCATTTTGATACAATTACCCCTGCCAATAGTTATGAAACAGATAGGACCATCTTTGCTTCAAGATTATTAAAGCCTTTAAAGAAGAAAAAATTATATTATATAAGCTTTATGGCTAGCCCTATGGATAGTGTTTTGGATTTTTTTAGTCATTTAGGCGCTCGGCTATTTGTAAACAAGCCAATTTATTACCAATATGATTCACCTTTTTATAGCATGCCCAATTATGCACATGTAGTAGATACTAGTATATTGGACTGTGATAAATGCTGGTACAAAATTAGTGGTGAAGTAATAGCCGACAGTGCTTATGAGTGGATTGCTATTGGCAACTTTTATAAGTTAGGAAACTTCAAACGCAAGAAAATCCCGAATGGAAAATTTCCGGCTGCACACCTACCGAACAATAGAATAGGCGGTTACTATATAGACGATGTGTGGGTGCAAGAGGTGCAACAACTGTTTGCCAACAGCAAGCGTATTTGCAAAGGCGATAGTACCGCATTATGGACGTATAAATTGCCCACAGGCAGCCTGTGGGATGATGGCGTTAAACAATACCCCGTAGCCGATACCCAGTGGGTGAAGCCACAAACTACCACGACATATACAATTTACACACCCGATGGTGAAG
>CAYSBE010000021.1:928-26939 GCA_964429245.1 uncultured Bifidobacteriaceae bacterium
CACCCAATGGAGATGGGATTAATGATGAATTTAAACCTGTGGGCGTGCGTGTGCACACATTCAACATGCAACTATACGACCGCTGGGGCCGCAGGGTTTTTGAAACAAACGATATCCAACAAGGGTGGGATGGCAATGGCCATGCAGCAGATGTCTACATTTACCTTATCCGCTACGAAGATGATTATGGTGCATGGCAAGAAAAGGGAAATGTGACGTTGATGAGGTGAAAAAAGTTATGATAAACGAACGAATCACATATAGATTATATTTAAACTTGCTAGTATTTCTTTGTAGCATATGGAAACTGCACGCCCAACCCAACCTTGTGCCTAATCATAGCTTTGAGAATAAAATACTTTGCCCAAGTGAAAGTTCTGTAAATGGAGGTCATGGTATTCAAACATTTGTTTACAACTGGACCAATTGTTACCAACCTTCACAAAATAATTTTGATGCAGTTGGTAACCAATACTTTCATACATGCTCTCCAAGAAGTTTTGGTATCCCTAACAATTATGCGGGTTATCAATACTCCATAGATGGCAATGCGTACGCAGGTACTATTACGATATATGATGACTCAATAGGAGATGGACAGCGTGTGTTTTTGGGTGCGCAGCTGCTAACATCCTTAAAGAAAAATAAACTATACCGTATTAGTTTTATGGCTAGCCCAAAGGATAGTTTGTGGGATTATTTTAGCCATTTGGGCTTGCGATTGTTTGTAGGTAAACCTGAATATATTGGTAAGGAGTCTTTAAGGAATTTGCCCAATTACGCCCATATAGTTGATACCAATGTGTTGGATTGCGATAAGTGCTGGTACAAAATAAGTGGTGAAGTAGTAGCCGACAGTGCCTATGATTGGCTTGCGATTGGTAATTTTTATAGATTAGGAAGTTTTAAACGACTAAAAATACCAAACGGTATATTTCCGCAAGCACATTTGCCAAATGCAAGACGTGGCGGCTACTATATTGATGATGTGTGGGTGCAAGAGGTGCAACAACTGTTTGCCAACAGCAAGCGCATTTGCAAAGGCGATAGTGCCGCATTGTGGACTTATAAGTTGCCAACAGGCAGCCTGTGGGATGATGGTATGCAGCAATATTCGGTAGCAGATACCCAATGGGTGAAGCCACAAACTACCACGACATATACAATTTACACACCCGATGGTGAAGCCTTTGATAGCGTAACCATAGAAGTGTATGAGCCGCCAACTCAAAAAATATTACCAACAGATACAATGCTTTGTAGGCAACCCTACATCACTCTCAATGCGTTTTCTTCAGGTTCGGAATATTTATGGTCAACACAATCAACATCACCCAGCATAGATGTAATCGAAAGGGGATTATATAAAGTACAATTGGGATTGCCCAACTGCCGTGTGTTTGATAGCACTTTTGTAGAAGTGTGCGAACCCACACTATTTGTACCCAACGCATTTACACCCAATGGAGATGGGATTAATGATGAATTTAAACCTGTGGGCGTGCGTGTGCATAGCTACAACATGATAATTTATGACCGCTGGGGTGGTAAGGTTTTTGAGACAAATGATCTAAATTCTGGGTGGAATGGAGAAGGATTACCTTCTGATGTTTATTTTTATATTATATGGTATGAAGATGATTTTGGCTACCAGCAACAAAAGGGAAACATAACGTTAATAAAATAAGTAAATCAAAAAGCTAAAAAAACATAAAGATTTTATTTATAAATTGGCTATCTATAGGCCAGTTTACGTAAGCCATATAAAATTTAAAGTGCAGTATTAGCCATTTTTAGATTAGTATAAGTTTTCAAAATAGACAATAGAAAAAAGGCTGCCTTTTTGTGACAGCCTTTATTTATTGTGGTATAAAATTAAAATCTACCAGCCAAGAATCCATGCGAAAATGAGGGGAGCAACAATTGTTGCATCGCTTTCAACTACAAATTTCGGTGTATTGATATCAAGTTTACCCCAGGTTATTTTCTCATTGGGAACAGCACCTGAATATGAACCATATGAAGTGGTAGAGTCACTTATCTGACAGAAATAGCTCCAAAAAGGAACATCATGCCATTCCAAATCCTGATACATCATTGGTACTACGCAAATAGGGAAATCTCCGGCAATGCCTCCGCCAATCTGGAAAAATCCTACGCCCTTTCCACCTGAATTTGCCCTGTACCATTCACTAAGCCATACCATATATTCAATGCCGCTTTTCATGGTTGTTGCTTTCACTTCATTTTTAATTACGTATGAAGCAAATATATTTCCCATGGTACTGTCTTCCCATCCGCCAACAACAATTGGCAGATTTTTTTCAGCAGCAGCAACCATCCAGCTGTCTTTAGGGTTTATTTCATAATATTGTTTTAGTACACCTGAGTTGATCATCTGATACATAAACTCGTGCGGAAAATATCTTTCGCCATTGGTGTCGGCTTTTTTCCAAAGTTCATAGACGTGTTTTTGCAATCTACGAAAAGCCTCTTCTTCAGGAATACAAGTGTCTGTTACGCGATTTAGCCCGCCTTCCAACAATTCCCATTCCTGCTCGGGTGTGAGATCTCGGTAATTAGGAATGCGTTTGTAATGTGAATGTGCCACAAGATTCATTAAGTCTTCTTCTAAGTTGGCTCCTGTGCAACTGATGATGTGCACTTTATCCTGACGAATCATTTCGGCCAGTGATACACCAAGTTCGGCAGTGCTCATGGCACCCGCCAGTGTAACCATCATTTTGCCGCCTTCAAGCAGGTGGGTTTCGTAACCTTTTGCAGCATCTTTAAGTGCAGCAGCATTGAAGTGACGGTAATGGTGTTCAATAAATTGAGAGATAGGACCTTTTTGCATGGTATAAAAATTTGCAGCAAATATAATCCCCATGTCTTATTTACATAATTAAGATTTAATCTTTAGGCGGCCCCGGTTTGTTTTTGCTTTGCATTTGCCTGATGACTTCCTGCTTGAATTGCTCATCAAGGGTAAGCAGAATGGCCACTTTGTAGGCAGGTAATACTTTTTTAAATTCGGGGATATATTTTTTTACCAGTTCATGTTCCTGTGATCGTAGTAATAGCTGTTGCTGTATGCGTTTTTCGGCAACTGCATCCGTTTTGTCGGTATTGCTATTTATTTCTTTAGCAAGTTCACGCTGTTTGCGTTTGAGTTCTCGTACCTGTTTCTCAAAGTCATTATAAATAGGCCAGAATTTTTCAGCTTCAGCACTCGACAAATCAAGTTTATCGGTAATAAAGGCAATGCGGTAGGCTTCCATCTTTTCGCGATTGCGTTGATCTGGCTGAGCAAATGCAAGTGCTGAGGTAATTAACAGAATGATTAAATAAGTAACTTTCATATTTATTGTATTAATTTTCAGTAATGATAAATTCAGTTGTTACATCAAAATGAATAATTTCGTTATTGATATATGGTTCGAAAATTTCAGCATATTCAATCATGTCATAATTTGAGAGATAATAAGCTGCTTCTTCGGTAGATATATTAAAGGCGTATGTGGTGGCTTTAGGCTGGTTAAATGGATAAAATAAAATTAAACTTCCAATTGCTGCGATTATAAAGATAGCAGCAGCCAAGTTGCGAATTGTGTGCCGGGAATGATTAACTTGGTGATAGTTGGGAATTGCGGTTAAACGTTTATGAAGATTTTGAAAATAATCATCGGGTACATCAAATACATCGCTTTTGTCTGCAGGAAGAGCAATTTTCCTTAGCCTTTCATCCAATGAAGCAAAGTATCCTTCAGGTGTGGTAAATGAATTTTTAGTATCAGGATTTTTCATCAGTGAGTTTGATTGGATATTTTACAAAGGGTTTATTAAGGTCAGAAATTTTTCTATTTTTTTTACAGCGTGATGGTAAGAGGCTTTCAGTGCTCCAACTGAAGTATTTAGTATTTCTGAAATTTCTTCGTATTTCATTTGTTCAAAATATTTCATGTTAAATACTATCCTCTGTTTTTCAGGTAAAGCAAGAATGGCTTGCTGGAGCTTGATTTGCGCCTGATCGCCATTAAAATAGGGGTCGGAATGTAGGTTTCGGCTCAATTCAGATTCAACATCAGATAGTGATATGAAGCTTCGGAGGCGTTTCTTTTTCAGTATTTGCAATGCCTCGTTGGTGGCAATACGGTAAATCCAAGTGTACACTGCCGAATCATTTCGGAAGCTATCCATGTTTTCCCATACCTTGATGAATGTGCTTTGCGTTGCGTCATCAGCATCTTCATGAATAATTACTATCCTACGCACATGCCAATAAATTTTTTGCGAAAACTTAGTTATCAAACTATTGAATATGCGCTGTTTTTCCTCGGGGGTTGTTCCCGGAGAAAAAGGAATGATGATGGCTTCATTTTTTGCAGACACAATTGACAAGTTACCTCTTTATGATTACCAATTTACAAAATGGTTTAATGAATGTGCGTAATTTTTTATGGTATAAAAATTTATTTCAAATTACAGTGTGCTTATATTGTGTGCATGGAAATCATCTATCTAATAATAGGAATACTGCTGGGTGCGGTTGCAACATATTTTTATGCAAAACATAAATTTGAAAATACATTACAACCACAATCTGATATTAAACAAATTGCATCTCTAGAATCCACGATACAATCTTTGCAGTTGGATAGGGGGCAAAAACAGGAACTTATAATTGTTCTTCAACAACAGCTAACAGATATGACTGCAAATCATGCATCTAAAGAAACTGAGAACAGACTCATAAGGGAAAAACTCAATATGCAAGAATCAGAATTAATAAAAATACAAGAAAGGCTAAAAACCGAGTTCGAGAATCTTGCAAATAAAATACTGGAAGAAAAAACACAAAAGTTTACCGATCAAAATCGAACCTCACTTGATATCATTTTGCAGCCGTTTAAAGACCGAATCAAAGATTTTGAAGACAAAGTTCAAAAGGTATATGATACAGAATCAAGTGAACGCAATAAGCTTAAAGGTGAAATAGGGCAATTGATTAGTTTAAATCAAAAAATGCATCAAGAAACACAAAACCTGACTAAGGCTTTAAAAGGAGACAACAAAACACAAGGAAATTGGGGTGAATTTATACTGGAAAGTATTTTAGAGAAATCCGGCTTAGTAAAAGATAGGGAATATAAAACACAAGAAAGTCATACAATGGAAGATGGGAGGAGATTACAACCCGATGTAATCATTACGTTGCCAGAGGGAAAACATCTTGTGATTGACTCCAAGGTTTCATTAGTTGGATTTGAAAAAGCAGTAAATGCCGATAATGACGAAGAAAGGTTGCGCTGCGTAAAGGAACATGTTATTTCAGTTCGCAATCATGTTAAGCAACTTTCAGAAAAAAAGTACCAGCAGTTGTATGGAATCAAATCCCTTGATTTTGTATTGCTATTTATACCGGTTGAACCTGCTTTTGCACTGGCTGTTCAAAATGATTCACAGCTGTTTCACGATTCCTTTGAAAAAAATATTGTTATAGTAAGCCCAACAACATTGCTTGCTACATTACGCACGATAGCTAATATTTGGCGAAATGAAAATCAAAGTCGAAATGCCTTTGAAATTGCCAAGAAAGCTGGAGATTTATATGATAAATTTGTTGGTTTTAGTGAGGATTTAATAGAGCTGGGCAAACAGTTGGATAAAAGTAAACTCACTTACACAGAAACAATGAAAAAATTAACTGAAGGAAGAGGAAATCTGGTAAAGAAAGTGGAAGAGTTGAAAGTAATGGGTGCCAGCACCAATAAAAGCATTTCACCTGCACTACTTAATCGGTCTGAAGATGAATCATGATTTTTGTCATTGGCACGATATTTCGTAATTGATAGGTAATTAATGATATTTGCACCGTGAAAAACATCATCATCCTATTGGTAGTAGTATTATCTACAACCCTACATGCTCAAAAAGCACCTGCTAAGAAGCAAGCATCTGCAACCACGCCAACTGCTCAGGATAAAAATGCAGAGAAATTATTGGACCAAATCAGCAAACGATATAAAGCATTTAAAAGTATAAAGGCTGATTTTACATATACCATAGAAAACAAATCAGAAAAGCAGACAGAAAAGCAAAAAGGGACACTTTATGTAAAAGCCAATAAATTCAGGCTTGAAATTTCAGGGCAAGTAATCATTTGTGACAATGTGAATGTATGGAGTTATAGTAAGGAACTAAATGAAGTTCAGGTGAATAAATACAATCCCAAAGGCAATGCAATTCGAATAGAAGATATATTCACAATGTACAACAAAGGATTTTTATATAAAATAGAAGATAAGAAGAAAGATGGAAATGGGCACGAAATCGTGACGATAGAATTAACACCTAAGGATAAAAAGCAGAACTACTTTAAAATCAAGTTAACAATTGACAAAACAAACGAAACCATTTTGAAAACAATTGTTTATGATAAAAACGGAACCGTACATACATACAGCATCAATAATCAGGTGCCAAATATTAATTTGAAAGATGCCTTTTTTACTTTCAACAAATCGGAATACCCGGGAGTTGACGTAATTGATTTGCGCTAAACTTTTGGACCTTTAGGTTGCAAAGGCCTGATTTCCCAATTAACCGTATGAAAATTGTCGGGCATTTCGATTGCCTGTACCATTCCTAGTGCGATGTCTTCTGGCATCAGCATATAATCATGTGGCTGAATGCCCGGACTGTTTCTGAAGAAATCCGTTTTGGTAGATCCGGGATACACACAGGTAACTTTGATTTTGAAGTCACGTACTTCACGAAATAAAGATTCGCTCAACCCTTTAACTGCCCATTTGGTAGCACAGTAGGCAGATACTTGTGGCATTCCCTCAAGCGCAGCAGTTGAAGCAATATTGATAATATGACCGATTTCATGTTTTTTCATTACAGGTAAAACAGCCTTGCAGCAGTAATACATTCCATGAATATTGGTGTCAAACATCTCATGCCATTGCTCGCTGCTAATATCCTCAAGCATAGCAAAGTATCCGATTCCAGCATTGTTAATAAGAATGTCAATTCGATGGTGTTTGTTTAGGATTTTTGCAAAAGCGGCTTTTACTTCCGATTCCTGCCTAATATCACAAGACAGGAAATGTGCTTCAGGTAAAAAATCTGCATTGTTTCTTCCTAAACCATATACGATTGCTCCTTTATCGTGTAGCTGATGAGCAATATGGTAACCGATACCTTTGCTGACACCGGTTACTACTGCAATTTTGTTTTTAATTTCCATATTAATATCCGAAAATTTCTTTCTGGCTTACTTCTTGTACTTCGCCATATTTTTTTAGCTCTTCGGTATTGATGCGGTCTTTTGAACCCATGATTCCGTAGTGATAGTTTTTACCTTTATAGTTCTTCTCAAAAAAAGTTTTTATGGTATTGGTATTCATACTTTCTAGTTTATTATAGGTAGCCTTATTGGGGTCTTCTTTGTAACCAAATTTCTGTGCATTCATATAGGCAAATAGAATACCTTCTTTGGTTGTACGTTCGGTTTCGATTTGATTTTTTAGTGCCTCTTTCACATTTGCCAGCGCATTTTCTGAAATCGGCATTTCATTGAGCAATTCATTCATTGCGGGTATAGCCTCATTCATTTTATCTGCCTGCGTACCAACATAGGCAATGATATAATAAGGGTCGGTAGGTTTTGAAGGGTTGCTGTAGCGCGAGAAGGTAGAGTAAGCCAAAGCCTTAGATTCGCGAATGGTTTGAAATACTACTGATGACATACCACCGCCATAATATTCGTTGAACAGGGTAATATCCGGAATGAGTTTTACATCATACGTTTGTGGTTGTTTGTTCAGCCAAACCACTTCAGCCTGTACCATTTTGTAGTCAACAAAATAAACTTTCGGGGTATTGGTTTCGTTGCGGGTAAATACTGCAGCTGCAGGATAATCATTAAGCTTTGCAGGAACAGTGTGCGAAGATGCAAGGAAGGAATTCAGTGGTTTTATTTCTTTGGGGCCATAGTAGTATATGCTGTGTTTATATGAAGTGATAGATTTTATAATTGATGCCATCTCCTCTGCTTTAAGCGATTTTAACTCATCTTCGCTCAATATATTTTTGAATGGATTATTGGAGCCATAAATCATATAGCTACGCAGTGCACTCCAGAATATTGCCGATTTATTTAGCTTTGCGTCACTGCGCTGCTTCAGTATACGTTCAATCATCTGATCCAATACCTTTTGGTCGGGTTGGATGTCGGACAATAAATGTTCGAACAGTTTTACAGCTGCTTCAAAATTTTCATCCAAACCTGATAAATAAACATAAGTCTGATCTTCGCCAGAAGAAACACCGAATTCGCATGCAAGCTTGTAAAACTCCTTGCTGATATCTTCGGACGAGTATTTGGATGTACCGGCATATTTAAGGTAATCGATGGCAATTGGAAGTTTCTTGTCGTTCAACTTACCCATGTCGAGTACATAGTACATATTAAAAAGTCCGTTATCTTTATTACGTACATAGAACACAGGTACGTTCTTACCAAGAGACGATTTTGTAATATCTTTATTGTAATCAATGAAAACAGGTTTGATGGCAGGAACTTTTCTGCTCAGGATATTTTTCACAAAAGGAGATTCATCAGTTCTATTTACCTCTACTGCAGTAATCTCAGGCTTCTCAATTTTCTTGATGGAAGTGTCTTCGCCCAAACGTTTGTAAACAATCACATAGTCGTTTGCGTAATATTGATTGGCAAAATTTATAATTTCTTGTTTGGTTATTTTTGACATGTCGTCAATGCTTTTCACTTCTTCAATCCAGTCTTTACCCACAGTAAATGCATCGAGCATATTGTATGCCCTACCATCATTCGATTCGTTGTTTTGAATTTGCTCAACCTTAAAATTATTGATGATTGCCGTTAATAGGGCTTCGTCAAACTTTCCTTCTTTTATGGCTTGCAGTTGAGACAGCAGTAAATCTTTTACTTCTTCTAGTTTCTGACCCTCACGAGGTTTCCCTCCAAGGAAATGCATGCTGTAATCTTTGTTAATCCAAGTTGAAGAATAGGCCGAAACAACCATTTGTTTCTTTACCAGATTCAGGTCAATAAGGCCGGCTTTGCTGTTTGATAAAATATAGTCAACAAGGGTTAGCAGCATTTCTTCGCGAGTTCCGGCACCGGGCATACGAAATCCCATCATCAAACTTTCGGCATCGGGTCCAAAAACTGATTTTACGACAGGGGCATTATTGGCTTTTTCTTTTCCGAAATTATAAGCCGGAACGGGTTTGGGTTGCAAGTAGCTAAAGTTTTTATCAATCATTGCAACGGCTTCATCAGGATTGAAATCGCCTGCGAGAATGATGGCCATATTGTTTGGCACATAATAGGTATTGTAGTAATTTCGAATTTTTATCAGTGAAGGATTTTTCAAATGTTCAACGGTTCCGATGGTAGTTTGAGTGCCATATGCATGGTTTTGAAATAGGCTTGAAAGCAAGGTTTCATACACTTTACGGCTATCGTTGTCGAGTGAAATATTTTTTTCTTCATACACAGCTTCCAACTCGGTGTGAAAAAGGCGCAGCACCGGATTGCGAAAACGTTCAGCTTCAATAAGCACCCAGTTTTCAAGTTGGTTAGTTGGAATGTCATTAACATACACAGTTTGCTCAAGAGAAGTGAATGCGTTGGTTCCGGTAGCTCCGATAGCGCCAACCATTTTGTCGTATTCATTGGCAATAGCAAATTGCGAAGCCAATAGTGAAACTGAATCAATCTGGCGATAGATGGCTTTACGCTCCTGCTCATTGGTAGTTGAATTGTAGCGTTCGTACAGTGCATCAATCACATCTAGTTGTTCTTTTTCTTTAACCCAGTCCTTTGTTCCATAAGTGTCGGTACCTTTAAAGAGCATGTGCTCCAAATAGTGTGCGAGCCCGGTATTATCTGCTGGATCATTTTTACTTCCGGCTTTAGTAGCAATAAGTGTTTGAATGCGCGGATCGTTTTTGTTTACCGATGTCATAACGGTTAGTCCGTTTTTGAGTGTGTAAATGCGAACTCCTAACGGATCGTTGCTCACTGATTTATAAGTGTATTTACCATCAGCAGATGTTTTGTCTTCCCATTTATAAGCGGGATTTTGTGCCCAGGAGTTTGCTATGAGCAAAAAGAGGGCAAATGAAAGTGCGTTTATTCTATTCATATTTATTTAATAAAGTTTCCTCGAACTTTTTGGGGTTTTGATTTGAGGTTAAGCTTAGTTAGCAAATGTAGAAATCTAGAATTGATTTCTGTTGGATTAATCAATCATTTATTATATAATGAGGCAACCATTCTGCCACTCTGTCAGAAAAATATGTATATTTGCCGACTTTAAATTAAAGATGTAATGAGAGGTGTAGTAGCCGAAATAATACCGGAATCACTTAAAAATAAAGAGCTTACTAGAAATCTTTATATTGAAACATATGGTTGTGCCATGAACTTGGCAGACAGTGAGGTTATGGCTTCCATTATGATTCAAGATGGGTTTAAAACCACACAAAATCCTGATGAGGCAGACGTGGTATTTATCAATACCTGCGCAATAAGGGAAAATGCTGAAACAAGAATTTGGGGAAGGCTTAAAGAGTTAAGAATTAAAAAGCGCGCCAATCCCGGTATGATAGTAGGAGTGATGGGTTGCATGGCAGAGCGCCTGAAAACAAAACTATTAGAGCAAGAGCAGTTGGTAGATATTGTTGTAGGTCCTGATGCATACAGAGACATACCAAAACTGATTAAACAGGTTGAGTCGGGACAGAAAGCAGTAAATGTATTATTAAGCAGAGAAGAAACATATGCCGAAATAACTCCTGTAAGATTAAGCAGCAATGGAGTGAATGCTTATGTAAGTATTATGCGTGGATGCGACAATATGTGTTCTTTTTGTGTGGTGCCATTTACCCGAGGTCGTGAACGGAGTCGTGAACCCGAGAGTATTATAAACGAGTGCCTTGATTTATATAATCAGGGATACAAAGAAGTAACGCTACTTGGTCAGAACGTTGATTCCTTTAAATGGCAAGATGCAGAAGGTAAAACGCTTTGTAATTTTGCGCAACTGCTCGAAAAAGTTGCCCTTATAGCTCCTGACTTAAGGGTTCGGTTTTCTTCTTCACATCCCAAAGATATAACGGATGATGTGCTGTATACCATAAAGAAATATGCTAATATCTGTAATCATATTCATTATCCAATTCAAAGCGGAAATAGCAGAATACTAAAATTAATGAACCGTACCTACGATAGGGAATGGTTGGTAAGCAGGCTCAATAAGATTAGAGAAGTGTTGCCTGATTGTGGTATTTCTACCGATGTAATCGTAGGCTTTTGCAGTGAAACAGAAGATGAGTTTCAGGAAACCATGACTTTATTTAGCCAATCTCAATTTGATTTTGCATATATGTATGCATATAGTGAGCGCCCCGGCACACTTGCTGCCCGAAAATATGAAGATGATGTGGCTGCAGAAGTCAAAAGCAGAAGGCTTCAAGAAATTGTAGATCTTCAAGGGAGCATTAGTCAAGCAAAAAATAAAAAATATATAGGAACAGAACAAATAGTGCTCATTGAAGGGGTATCAAAAAAATCAGAAAATGATTTGAAAGGGAGAAATGATCAAAATGTAACAGTAATTTTTCCTAAAGCTGCAGGTTACGAAAAAGGAGATTATGTGAAAGTTATGATTGAACGATCAACACAAACAAGTCTTATTGGAAAAGTCATTGAAAAGCTAATAAAGCCATAGAAACATATGAATATACAAGAAATAAAACAGCGGTTTGAGATTATTGGCAATTCCCCATTATTAAACATTGCATTAGAAACTGCAGTAAAAGTTGCACCAACGGATATTTCTGTGCTAATCAACGGTGAAAGTGGAGTAGGTAAAGAAGCATTTTCAAAAATTATACACGCACTTAGCTCAAGGAAACATGGAAATTTTATTGCGGTGAATTGCGGAGCAATTCCCGAAGGTACCATTGATTCAGAACTTTTTGGTCATGAAAAAGGATCGTTTACAGGAGCAAATGATACCAGAAAAGGATACTTTGAAACAGTAAGTGGTGGGACTATTTTCCTAGATGAAGTAGGGGAACTTCCGCTCGAAACACAAGCTAGGTTGCTTCGTGTATTGGAAAGTGGCGAATTTATAAAAGTGGGTTCTTCAAAAGTGCAAAAAACAGATGTGCGCGTGGTTGCTGCTACCAATAAAGATTTACTGGATTTGGCAGCCGATGGTAGATTTAGAGAAGATCTATACTACAGATTAAGCACTGTGCCGATTAAAGTGCCCCCATTGCGTGAAAGAAAAGAAGATATTCATTTACTTTTTAGAAAATTTAGTGCCGATTTTGCCGAAAAATACCGTTCTAAGCCAATTGTTGTAGATGCAGCAGCACAAGAACTTTTAATAAACTACAGGTGGCCGGGTAATATCAGGCAATTAAAAAATATAGCAGAGCAATTATCTGTGCTTGATGAAGACAAAACAATTACTTCAGATGAGTTAAACAGGGTACTGCCAGCAAACAAGCCATCTTTGCCAATGCTCATGAATAGCCCACAAGGCGAACACCTAAGCGAACGAGAGATATTTTATAAGGTACTGTACGATTTACGAAAAGATGTAATGGATCTTAAAGGTATTGTATTTGGGATGATGCAAAATGGAGTAGACACCAATTCGTTGCCACAGCAAGATCATTTTTCACAATTGGTTCGTAATGAGCAAAGCCAACCCACATCAGGATATCCACACAGCTATCAACCGAAAGAGCAAATTATTGAAATTCCTATAACGCCAGAAATACAAGAGTCTTTATCACTTGAGGATAAAGAAGTAGAGTTGATAAAAAAATCACTTAATAAGCATAATGGCCGAAGAAAAAAAGCTGCAGCGGAATTAGGAATTTCTGAACGTACTTTGTATAGAAAGATTAAACAGTACAACATGGAAGAATAGTGTTGATTGCATAATCGCCTATTTTTACTTTATTCGTAAAACATACTTTATAAAGAATCGAATATTTATGATTAAATTTTTAATGTTGGCATTTGCCACTCTACTCTATACAAATTTAAAAGCCCAGGAAATTGATGATGTGTCAGGAAAGACATATTATTTTTATGATGAACAGACAAAGAAAAAAGTAAAAGAGATTTATCACCATAAACAAGTGGTTAAAATTATACCGGATAAGAATAACTACGGGAGTTATCGTGATACAATGCTGTATATGAAAAATGGTCCCTACACACGATATTATGAAACCGGTGAATTAGAATGTAGCGGCTATTATACTGATGAACGTAAAGATAGCGTTTGGAAATACTACACAATTAAAGGCGATATTATAAGAATAGAAAGATGGTCAAACGGAAAGTTGGTTCAGTAATTATATTTTTAATGTTCATTCAATTTGCATTTGCACAAGATGTAATTGAAAAGAATATTGAACCCGGGATGTATATAACGCTTACACCTTGTAAGAGTAATAGCCAGTATGTGTCAATGGATATTTACAGCAAAACAAGATTTAATGCAAACGAAAAACCGACCATAGACAGCACAACAGGAGAAGGATTATTTGAATATTTCTTTAAACCGGGAGATTTTGATGCATCAAGATTACCTTGCACCTATGGAAATAAATCTTATCGGGTAGCATCCTTACATATTTTGCCAGCTCAAGATGGAAGTGAAAAAAGAGTGATTTTATTATACACTTCAAATCCATATAAAATAATTTGGGTAGAGTTTGACAAGGCTGTAGAGTTAGAGGAAATCAATTGGTAAGAAGATGAGTAATGATGATATCGCATCACTATTTAAATCTTACGCAGACTTAAGCGAGTTGCATGGTGGCAATTCGTTCAAAATAAAATCTTTTCAATCTGCTGCTTACCGGATAGAGCGAATGCCCGAGTCATTGGCATTAAAAACACTTGAGCAATTGCAGCAAACAGAAGGTATAGGTAAAAGTATAGCAGAAAAAATTCACGAAATAATAAATACAGGATCTTTTGCCGATCTTGATGAATTGGTTGCTGATACACCTGTAGGCGTAGTGGAAATGTTCAAGGTAAAAGGAATAGGCCCGAAAAAGATAGCCTATATCTGGAATCAGTTGGGTATTGAAAGTGTGGGTGAGCTTTATTATGCCTGCAAAGAAAACCGACTGGCTCAGGCTAAAGGTTTTGGCGGTAAAACACAGGAAAATATTATAGACAGTATTGAGTTCATTTTTAATAATGCCAATAAATTTCACTACGCGCGGGTTGAAAAATTTGCATTAAAACTTGAGCAGGATATCAAGGCACTATTTCCAGAGACTCAGGTTTCATTGTGTGGGGAAATAAGACGCAGGTGTGAAGTTATAGAACAGATTGAGATATTAATAGGTACTACGGTAGAAAAAAATCAGCTGGAGAAATTATCATATCTGAACAGTATTCAAGCTACAGATTCGGGATATACAGCAATGGCTGAGCAAAACCTGCCCGTACATTTTTATGCAACATCGGCTGATGAATTTGCCATGCAATTGTTGAGGTTTACAGGCAATGATACACATCTTGAACAATTGAGTATTTCGGACAGTCAAGCTCAGTTTCATTCCGAAGTTGAAATATATCAATCATTATCATTGCCATATATAGAGCCCGAAATGCGAGAGGGAAGGGGAGAAGTAGAAAAAGCGCGTAACGGAAACTTGCCCAAACTAATTGAGTTAACAGACCTGAAAGGAATTCTGCATAACCATACAACTTATTCGGATGGCACCAACTCATTGACAGAAATGGCTGATTACGCCAAGGCACTTGGGTATCAGTATCTGGGAATTTGCGATCACTCGCAAAGTGCCCAATATGCTGGCGGATTAAAGCCAGAGGCCATATATAAGCAACAGGCTGAAATTGATAAACTCAATAAGTCGCTAGCTCCGTTTAAAATATTTAAAGGAATTGAAAGTGATATATTGGGAGATGGCTCGCTTGATTATTCACAAGAAATGCTCTCGACATTTGATTTTATTGTAGCCTCTGTGCACAGCAATTTGAAAATGAATGAAGAGAAAGCCATGATGCGATTAATTAAAGCTATCGAAAATCCATATACAACCATACTCGGACATCCTACAGGAAGGTTGTTGCTCATGCGTGAAGGCTATCCCATTAGTCATGCTAAAATTATTGATGCCTGTGCAGCCAATGGGGTGTGTATTGAAATAAATGCCAATCCATATCGGCTCGATTTAGACTGGCGCTGGATAGATTACGCCATGCATAAAAATGTTATGCTATCCATAAATCCTGATGCGCATGAAACGGCAGGTTATCATGATATGTATTTTGGCTTGTGTGTAGCCCGCAAAGGCGGACTCACTGCCGAATATTGCCTAAACGCTTTGAGCCTTGATGAAATTCAACAATGGTTTAATAATAAGAAACCCTGATTGAAAAAGTTCCTCATCATACGGTTTAGTTCTATTGGTGATATTGTGCTTACCACACCGGTAATACGTTGCCTGAAAAAACAGTATCCTGATGCGGAGATTCATTTTTTTACTAAACCATCGTACGCATTTTTACTCAGGCACAATCCTTACATTTCAGTAGTGCATGAGCTTGATAAGCCATTGTTTGAAAAGACAATTGAGCTTAAATCAATGTGCTTTGATTATGTAATTGACTTGCATAACAATATGCGTTCGGCTCTTGTGAAAGCAATTTTGCAAACAACTGCAATTAGTTTTGATAAGCTCAATACCGAAAAGACGATATTGGTAAAAACGGGTATCAATGCTTTGCCCGCGATTCACATTGTTGACAGGTACATGCAGTCACTTGAAAACTTTGATGTGAAGAATGACGGTGAAGGATTAGACTATTTTCTGCCTGCAGTTATTTCGCTTCCGGTGGCATTGCCTGAAAAATATACTGCATTTGCCATAGGAGCGCAGCATTACACCAAACGCTTGCCTGTTCACAAAATTGCCGAGTTTATTCAATCCGTACAGGGTGCTGTAGTTTTGCTTGGAGGCAAAGAAGATGAAGAGAATGGCAACGCGGTGCTAAAACTGGTTGGAAATAAAGCTATCAATTTGTGCGGAAAATTATCTTTTGATGAATCGGCATTTGTGGTAAAAAATGCAACAAAAGTAATTAGCCACGATACCGGATTAATGCATGTGGCAGCTGCATTTAAAAAACAAATCATTTCGGTATGGGGCAATACCGTACCCGAGTTTGGCATGTATCCGTATTATGGAAAATATGAAGTTGAAAATCGCATGTTGGAGGTAAAAGGTTTGTCGTGCAGGCCATGTAGTAAGATAGGATACAACGGCTGTCCGAAGAAACATTTCGCCTGCATGGAGCAACAGAAATTTCTAGACACATAAAAAACGCCCGCAACTATTCAGCTACGGGCGTTTCAGATTTTATTCAGAGAATTACTTCACTTCTTCAAATTCCACATCTTGCACATTGTTGCCACTATTGGCATTTGACTCTGCACCTGCATTGTTTGGTGCATTTTCTTGTGCTTGTTGAGTAGCATTGTATAGGTCTTGTGATGCGGCTGTCCAAGCTTCGTTTAGGGTTGCCATATGTGTATCTATTGCAGCAAGATCTTTAGCCTCATGTGCTTTTTTTACTTCAGCAGCGGCTTTTTCAATGGCTTCTTTTTTGTCAGCAGGTATTTTATCACCATATTCTTTCAACTGTTTTTCAGTTTGGAATACAAGTGCATCAGCTGCATTCAGTTTTTCGGCTTCCTCTTTTATTTTCTTATCTGTTTCAGCATTTGCTTCTGCCTCACGTTTCATTTTTTCTATCTCTTCTTTGCTTAAGCCACTTGATGATTCGATACGGATTTTTTGTTCTTTACCGGTTCCTTTGTCTTTTGCGCTAACATGCAAAATTCCATTGGCATCAATATCAAAAGTAACTTCAATTTGAGGCACACCTCTTTGAGCTGGCGGAATGCCATCCAGGTGAAAGCGACCAATAGTGCGGTTATCTTTTGCCATGGGTCTTTCTCCTTGTAACACATGAATTTCAACGGAAGGTTGGTTATCTACAGCAGTAGAAAATACTTCGCTACGTTTGGTAGGTATGGTAGTATTTGATTCGATCAAACGGGTCATTACACCGCCCATTGTTTCAATCCCTAAAGAAAGAGGGGTAACATCCAACAATAACACATCTTTTACTTCACCTGTAAGAACGCCTCCTTGTATAGCAGCACCAATTGCAACCACTTCATCTGGATTTACTCCTTTTGAAGGCGATTTTCCAAAGAAATCCTCCACTGCCTTCTGGATAGCAGGGATGCGGGTAGAACCACCAACAAGTATAATATCGTCAATATCATTTACCGTTAAGCCTGCATTTTTCAAAGCAGTTTTACACGGCTCGATTGTACGTTTAATTAAGGAGTCAACAAGTTGTTCGAATTTTGCTTTAGTTAATGTTTTTACCAAGTGTTTTGGCCCACTTTGGGTAGCAGTAATATAAGGTAGATTGATTTCAGTTTGGGCAGAACTTGATAGCTCAATTTTAGCTTTTTCAGCCGATTCTTTCAAACGTTGTAAAGCCATCGGGTCTTTACGAAGGTCTATGTTTTCTTCATTTTGAAATTCTGCAGCAAGCCAATTAATAATCTCATTATCGAAATCATCACCGCCTAAGTGTGTATCTCCATCAGTTGCTTTTACTTCAAATACACCTTCTCCCAATTCAAGAATGGAAACGTCATGAGTTCCACCGCCACAATCGAACACTACTATTTTAAGGTCTTTTTTATCTTTTTTGTCCATACCGTATGCCAAAGCAGCAGCGGTTGGTTCGTTTATAATTCTGCGGACATTTAAACCGGCAATTTCTCCAGCTTCTTTTGTAGCCTGACGTTGGGCATCATTAAAGTATGCAGGAACTGTGATAACTGCTTCTTTTACTTCTGTTCCCAAATAATCTTCAGCGGTTTTCTTCATCTTTTGAAGAATCATTGCAGAGATTTCTTGTGGACTGTACATACGACCATCAATATTTACCCGAGGGGTATTTCCCTCAACTTTCTCTACTTTGTAAGGTACGCGAGGTACTTCAGCTTTTGCTTCATCAAAACTTTGTCCCATGAAACGTTTGATGGAATAAATGGTATTATGTGGATTGGTAACCGCTTGACGCTTTGCAGGATCACCAATTTTACGCTCACCATCTTTTAAAAATGCAACTATTGACGGAGTTGTTCTTCTTCCTTCGCTGTTTGCAATCACAACCGGTTCGTTTCCTTCCATAACGGATACGCAAGAGTTGGTTGTTCCTAAGTCGATTCCTATTATTTTGCTCATATTATTTATTTTCTATTGTGTGTGATTTATCAATAGCAGTGCCAAGCAAAAATTACTGACATAGCATACAAATTATGTCAGTTTTGTAACAAAATGGATGGGTTTTAAACTAAAAAAATGTCAGGTTGCCTGTCAGTATACAAAATTTGGCAGTTCCATGCTGATATAAATACGGGTAGAATCATCAGCCAAGGGAATGCCATAACGATTTGATTCAGTGCGTCCTGTAAAAATACCAAGTCCACCTTCAATATTACTGAATTCAGGATTTACTTGCACCAATGATTGGCTGGGTTTACTTAAATCAATAACCAATTTTAAATCAGTTGTGCCTGCATAAAATACGTAATCAATGGATTGGAATCGCCTTTCTACTGCATTGTTTACTGGTATTTTTGTAGCCATAATGTCAAACATGCTGCGCATGTTATTGAATCTTTGATAGTCGCCCGTTGATGATAGAACTAAGCTTTGGTCTGAGAAATAGTCGACAAATTTTGTAACCGCTGCCGAAGGGTTGCCAACGGGATATTCCATGTATTTTAAACGAACAACGGCATCAATAATTACAGAGTTAGCACCGGGTGTTGCTCTGAATACCAAATTGTTGTTCAAATCTGGTCTATATCTGATTGATACGGGGCTTGTCGAAAAAGTTGTTCTGGCAATTACTGAGGTATTTGATACATATGTTTTTCCTGATTTAGGGCTAAAAATATTTAACCTGTACGTGCTGTTAATGTTGGGTTGAAATCCGGAAGCCCTATAAACCACATGGTTTTCGTTTGTAAAAAATCCTTCATCTTTTGGGTAAGTTGTTTTCACGAAGTTAAATTCTTGTCCTGAGTTGGAGAAAACTTTAACCACTAATGTATCGAAATACAAAGAGTCAGGATATTGTGCTCCTTGGTCAGTTGTTTGATCAACGGAGTTTAAATATGTTTTTTGAATCCTAATATACTGAACATTGGTGTCGGCATCAAGCAGACCAAAAACCACAGGCGTCTCTACCCAAGGGGCATTGATATCAATTTCGTTGTCGCATGAAGCCAATAGTAAAAGTATATATAAATGAAGAATATTTTTTTTCATGGACTGCGAATATAGCAATTACCTATTCTACCCAAATCGTTTTCGTGTTGTATATCGGTAAATTTTTGTTCTTGTGGGCATATCCACTACATTTGATGCAGCAATTAGGCTTTTATGAGTACGTATAAAGAAGTTAAAAAGGTAACCACACATGTGCTTCAGGAAATGAAACAAAGGGGCGAAAAGATTTCAATGCTTACCGCTTACGATTATTCAATG
Organism: uncultured Bifidobacteriaceae bacterium; assembly: GCA_964429245.1. Taxonomy (GTDB): domain Bacteria; phylum Bacteroidota; class Bacteroidia; order UKL13-3; family UKL13-3; genus CAYSBE01. The sequence goes on from CAYSBE010000021.1 coordinate 20,642, forward strand.
GCACGTATACTTGACGATGCTAAAGTGGATATTCTACTTGTAGGAGACTCAGCAAGTAATGTGATGCACGGTCATGAAACAACCCTTCCAATCACGCTTGATGAAATGATTTCTCATGCATCTTCAGTAATTAGGGCTGTTAAACGAAGCTTAGTTGTAGTAGATTTACCTTTTGGTTCTTATCAAGGGAATTCCAAAGAAGCACTTAGTTCAGCCATCCGTATTATGAAAGAGGCTGAGGCTCATGCAGTAAAGCTTGAAGGTGGCGAAGATGTTGTAGATTCGATAAAGCGAATCCTTACCGCAGGTATTCCGGTAATGGGGCATTTGGGACTTACACCTCAAAGCATATATAAGTTTGGCACCTATGAAGTGCGAGCAAAAGAAGCAGAGGAGGCAGATAAACTAAAAGAAGATGCACGAAAACTTGAAGAAGCAGGTTGCTTTGCCATTGTTTTAGAAAAAATACCATCGTCTTTAGCAAAGGAAGTAGCTGCATCTGTAAAAATTCCAATAATAGGAATTGGTGCCGGTACACATGTTGACGGACAAGTTCTGGTAAGTCATGACATGTTGGGCATAAATAAAGAATTCTCTCCCAAGTTTTTGAGGCGTTATCTGAACCTTTATGATGAAATAAAAGATGCTGTAGAGCGATATGTGAAAGATGTAAAGGAAAATGATTTTCCAAACGAACATGAACAGTATTAAATAATCCTATCCCTAAAAATAAATATTGATGATGCTTGAGGTTTTGTTCGAGGACAATCACTTGATTGCTGTTGAAAAGCACCCTGGTCAAACAGTGCAACCAGAACCGGGTAAGCCTATTAGTTTAGAACAAGAAGTAAAAGCATACATCAAGGAAAAATATAATAAACCGGGGGAAGTTTTTGTAGGGGTTATACATCGTATTGATATGCCGGTAAGTGGAATTGTGTTGTTTGCAAAAACCAGTAAGTCTTTGGAGCGTATGAACCGGATTTTTGAGAAAAGAGAAGTGAGTAAACTCTATATGGCTGCCGTGGAGAATAAACCACCTTATACAGAAGATACCATCACGCATTGGCTCAAAAGAGATGACCAGCGGAAAATGGTAAAAGCATTTGCTACTGAAAATACGGGTTGTGAAAAGGCACAATTGAGGTACAAAGTAATTGAGTCGACAAAAGAAAAAAGTATGCTTGAAATTACACTCCTTACTGGACGTAAGCATCAAATACGGGCACAACTTTCAGCTATAGGATGCCCGATAATTGGAGATGTGAAATACAAGGCCAAAAAAGCATTTCAAGAGCACCGGATATTATTGCATGCATCTAAATTAGCCTTTAAACATCCAATATCGCAAAAACAGCTGGAAATTGTATCTGTACCTAAATTTTTATTATAACCGATTATGGAAAATTACAGGCTTTCGAATTCATTTTTGTCTATTGAAATCAGTGACTTTGGTGCAGAGGTAAGAAGTGTAAAAGATACCAATGGTTTTGAATTTATGTGGCAAGCTGACCCATCAATTTGGGGGCGAACATCACCAATATTGTTTCCAATAGTAGGAAAACTTAAAAATGATTTACTGCTTATCCAAGGAAATCAATTTAAAATGAAGCAACATGGTTTTGCTAGAGACGCATATTTTGATGTCACTCAACAATCAGAAACTGCAATTAGCTTCGAATTGCAATCGAATACTCAGTTCAAATCTGTTTATCCTTTCGACTTTAAGTTAGTTGTTTCTTATTTGTTGGAGCAGCAGAAGCTAACTTGTAATTGGAAGGTTTACAATACAGGAAATGAAATCATGTATTTTAGTATTGGCGCTCATCCGGGATTTAATTTGATTGATTCAATTGATACATATCAGATAATTTTTCATAATGATGTTGATTTAATTCAAATTGGATTAACTAAAGGTCTTCTAGATTTGGATAATATTACGTGTAATGAACTGATAGTTGGGGCATTGGAATTACACAATACAATATTTGAAAATGATGCTATGGTATTTGAAGGGTTGTCATCTGACGAGTTAAGATTGCAGCATAGATATAGTTCGCATGAAATTATTTTACAATGGTCAAAAGCACCCTTTTTAGGTATTTGGGCGCCACCAAAAACGGATACGTTTTTGTGTATTGAACCTTGGTATGGTGTAGCAGACCTTAAACAAGGACACATGGATATTTCACAAAAAAAAGGTATCAACCAATTAACTCCGAATGAAGTTTTTGAAAAAACGATAGCAACAACTTTTCTCTATCCAAGATAAGCAGTAAACATCCAAACCAATTTTTCCTGCTCCCTAATATAATCACTCATCAATGCGTTGGTTCCCTCATCACCTGTTTCTGCACTTAATTCAAGTATTTCACGTTCTAGTAAAATCAACTCTGAAAAAGAGGCAATGATGTTTTCTATCGCTACACGTCCGTTACTTACATTTCGTAATTCTTTAATTTTTCCAGATTTTACATAATCCGTATAGGTATGTACAGGAACTTGGCCAAGTGTAAGTACACGTTCAGCAATCTCGTCAATTTTTAATAAGGCATTGTTATACAGTTCTTCAAATTTAAGGTGAAGTTCAAAAAACTTTTCACCTTTTACATTCCAATGAAACCCGCGGGTATTCATGTAGAATAGTTGATAGTTGCAAAGTAATAAATTTAGTTTTTGTGCAAGCAGAACACTTTTTTTTGCATCCAATCCGATTCGGTTTTTTATAGATTTAATAGCCATAGCTGTATTTTTATTTAACAAGTTAATGAATAAACGGTTAATTTGTTTGTGAAATGATTTAAGTCATTAAAAAACAATTCCGATTTTGATTGTTTAAAATATATCCTTTATTCTTGTAGCCATGTCTCTAACCAAAGAACATACCGAAGAAAAAAAATTAGAGTGCCCTGTGCCGCATGATAAGCGTTGGCCAATGTGGCGTTTCATCAAGCGCATGGGAATTGCCGGTTTCATGTTTTTTCTTATTAAGGGTCTATTGTGGTTAATTATTCCTTATCTGATAGCTAAAGGGATTATTTCCAAATAAATATGAATCGCAAACAGCGGTTTGTAGAATTTGTGGCTTATTTTTCAGCCAATCAACCTGAAGCCGAAACAGAACTTCATTACAACAATCCTTACGAGTTGCTTGTTGCTGTAATTTTATCAGCTCAATGTACAGATAAGCGGGTAAATATGGTAACACCATTCTTATTTGAAGCTTATCCTACACCAAACAGTTTAGCCAACGCTACATCAGACGAAGTATTCAACATTATTAGAAGCATCAGTTATCCGAATAATAAAGCCAAGCATTTAGTGGGAATGGCGAAAATGCTTGTTTATGATTTTAATAATATAGTACCTCGTGATATTGATGAACTGATAAAACTGCCTGGGGTGGGTAGGAAAACTGCCAATGTAATTGCCTCCGTCATTTATGATGAACCTGCAATGGCAGTAGATACTCATGTATTTAGGGTTGCAGCAAGATTAGGTTTAACAGTTGGCGCAAAAACACCCTTACAAGCAGAACAACAACTTATAAAATATTTACCTGAACAATACATTGCAAGGGCTCATCATTGGCTTATACTGCATGGTCGCTATGTATGTATTGCACGAAATCCTAAATGTGGTGAATGTAAGATTAGATATATGTGCAAAACAATGGGGAAGAAGAATTATTATAACGAAGAATAGAAACAAATTTTATAATTTACTCTTCAATTAACTCCAGTTTCTTAGTATCCGTTTCTTGATAATTGTCACAGTTGATTTCTATACTAAGAGGTCTTAAAGGTGCCTCAAATTGATTAATCAGCTCATAATTTGCACTGTCTTTACTAGCTTTTTGCATATAATATCCATAAATGGGCATTGCCATTGCAGATCCTGAGCCTAAGCTCATGCTGCGAAAATGTATTGCACGATCTTCGAACCCTACCCAGCACCCACTTGCCAATGTTGGAGTAAACCCGATAAACCAACCATCACTGTAATTTTGTGTAGTACCTGTTTTTCCACCAACAGCTCCAGGTACTTGATACATGTATTTAATTTTTGCAGCAGTACCATGCGCAGTAACTCTTTCTAACATTTTCTCCATGACATAGGCAGTTTGCTCACTCATTGCTTCTACTGTTTTGGGTACTACTTCTCTTACGATATTTCCATTTTTATCTTCAATGCGGGTAATATATACAGGCTCCGTCCAAACACCTTTGTTGGCATACGTAGCAAATGCGCCAACCATTTCATATACAGAAATGTCAAAAACTCCTAGTGCTATCGCAGGATATGGCTCAAGGTTACTTTCTATTCCCATTTTTCTGGCAAGTTCAATAACTGATTGAGGTCCTTTTGTACCAAACTGCTTCATCAAATACATTACAATATTGTTTACTGAAAATTGTAATCCTCTGTATAATGTCATCTCGGGATCATTGTATTTGTCATCTGCATTTTTAGGGGAGTAATTTTCATATTCTTCAAACACAACAGGTTGATTGGGTGCTTTAAAGCATGGAGACCACCCATTGTCGATTGCAAGTGTGTACACAATAGGTTTAAACGTTGAGCCTACTTGTCTTTTTGCATGTTTATTGACATGGTCATACTTGAAATATTTATGATTTACACCGCCTACCCATGCTTTGATATGTCCATTTCGAGGGTCCATGCTCATAAATCCGCATTGCATAAAATATTTGTAATATTTAATGGAATCAATGGGTGACATAACGGTATCAATTTCTCCACGCGACCACGAAAAGATTTTCATTTTTACTGGTTTGCTAAAATTTTCCATGATCTCTTTTTCGGTTAGTCCTTGCTTTTTTAGCAACCGATAGCGGTCACTACGTTTCATCCCGGCATCTATCAATTCTTTGTAATCTCCCCAGGGTATTCGACCTTTCCAGTGCGCATAAAATTTACCTTGCATTTCTTTTATATGTTTTTCAACAGCTTCTTCTGCGTAGGTTTGTAATTTAGAGTTTATGGTTGTGTAAATTTTAAGTCCATCTTTGTATAAATTATACCCATTTTCATTACTCCATTCCATGAGTTCCATTCTCAACACTTCTCTAAAATAAGGAGCAAGTCCTTCGTTATGGTCATCTTCTTGATAGTTTAATGCTATGGGTTCATTGGTAAGAGAGTCATACTTTTCATTAGTTATGAAGTCATATTTTTGCATTTGATTAAGAACGGTATTTCTCCGGTTTAGCGCATTTTCTGGATTCCTGATTGGGTTAAACTTGGTAATACCTTTTAGCATTCCAACAAGTAATGCTGCTTCGTTTTCGTTTAGTTCAATAGGTGTTTTTCCGAAAAAAACTTTTGATGCAGAGCGAATACCGAATGCATTTCCTCCAAACTCAACCGTATTGAAATACATGGTAATAATTTCTTCTTTCGTATAGCGTTCTTCGATACGAACAGCCGTTATCCACTCTTTTAGCTTTGTAGTTGCTTTATTAAATACATTGTCAAATCGTTTTCGGGGAAATAAATTTTTTGCCAATTGTTGTGTAATGGTTGATGCTCCCCTTTTCTTACCAATAACAGCATAGAATAAGATAGAAAATGTACCTTTAAAATCAATGCCCGAGTGTTCGTAAAATCGAATGTCTTCTGTGGCAATAAGTGCATTCACCAAATTTGGACTTAGGTCATTGAAAAAAGTATTCGACCTGTTTTGTAAATAATATTTTCCAAGCAGTACACCATCTTCCGTATATACTTCTGAAGCAAGGTAGGTTTTAGGATTTTCCAATTCTTCAAGTGAGGGTAATTCGCCAAACCAGCCCAAAGAAATGGACCATACCAACATACTAAAAAGGAGCAGTCCACCTATAAAAGCAAGCCAAATCCATTTGATGTATATTGCGTAAGGATTGTTGAATAGTTCTTTTATTTTCACTTTTGATAAGGTGTTAGCGTTTTTCTTTTTTCTTGAAAGAAGGTGTTATATGCATCTGTCTTTTGGTTTTTTAGCATTTTTCTGAAATTTGATATTGATATCACAAAGTGAACATACTGTCCGCTAAATTTCAACTGATTTTTTATCAAATCCAATTTTTCTACATCCGAAATATATTTCATTCCGTTTTTGAGGTTGGCAAATTGTACCACATATATCAGCTGATACCCTTCATTGGTAAGCAGGTTATTTACCCTTAAGTTATCTGATGTCATGTATTCCTCATTGTATCGGTTGAATATGGTTAGTGCTTCATTATTATCAAATTTATCAGTTTTGGTAGCAAATACGTAATAGTGGGGTGCATTA
>CAYSBE010000022.1:0-2477 GCA_964429245.1 uncultured Bifidobacteriaceae bacterium
TGCTGCGCGATATTGGGTATTCACCTGCTTTCAATAAAAACACAACGCTGCCAGCCCATGTGGCTTCGCAATATGGCATGTATTATAAAAATGGAGAATACCATGCAGGTGCACTGGTGTGGTTTGATAAGCTGCTGTTCAGCAAATCCGATTTTACCTCTCGCGGCATTGTGGTTTCAACCATAGTAGGCGATGTGGCCACATTTCGCATTCCGCTTTCGCAATTGTCATTTGTGATTAATCATCCAGCCATAAAATATATTGAAGCTGGAGAAACTGTGGAGCCTGATCTTAATCGTTCGTTGGCTACAACCAAAGCCAATAAGGTGCATGCAGGTTTAGGAGGGCTATCGCGTGCCTATACAGGCAAAGGTGTGGTGATAGCCGTAATTGATTGGGGATTTGATTATACGCACCCGGTTTTCTATGATACAAGCCTCACGCAATTGCGTATTGTAAAAGCATGGGATCAAAATAAATTAAGTGGTCCGCCACCTGAAGGATATACTTTTGGCACCGAGTACAAAGGCATGCAGGAACTGCTGGCCGCCAAAGAAGATACCTTGTATGTGTTTGGTCCGGGTTCGCATGGCACACACGTGGCAGGCATTGCCGGAGGAAGTGGTGCCGGCTTGCCATACAAAGGCATTGCGCCCGAATCGGAATTGATATTTATTTCATTGCTGCGCGAAACACCTTCGCTTATTGATGCATTTAATTACGTAGCTGAATATGCTGCATCAGTTGAAAAACCATTTGTGGTAAACATGAGTTTTGGCAATCACCTGGGCCCGCATGATGGCACCTTACTGGAGCAAAAGGCAATGGACATGCTTGCCGGAAATGGCCGCGTTTTTGTTGGCTCTGCAGGAAATAATGGGGATATCGCTTTTCATGTAAAAGGTACTTTTGCCGATTCGACCGATACAGTAAAAACAGTTGTAAATTTTGGCAATGTACCTGATATGTTTGGGCAGGTGCTTTCAATGTGGAGTTCGCCAAACAGTTCATTCTCTGTGAAAATGATGGCAGTGAATAGTGCCAACGAAACGGTGTTTGAAACGCCTTATTACCATGCATACAATGAACCCAGTGTGGTAGATACATTTACCTTCTCAAGTGCCGACTCCATGATTGTGCGTGTTACAGCAGTTGCCAAATCACCATTAAACGATAGGGCCAATATTAGGCTTGAGGTAAGGAAACTGAGTGCACTAAGGTTGGTGCTTTGCATTACTTCCAATACAGGCGGTGAAGTACATGCTTGGAACAATATCAGGCTGAATAACCGTGTGACCAATTGGGGAACGGCATTCACTGCAAATTATCCGGGTGCCATAGCAGGTGATGTAAGTTATGGGTTAGGTGACCCGGCAGGAAACGGATTGAGTGTAATAACGGTTGCATCGCACACACAAGATATTTACAATGCGCAAGACAGCATTATTTCATTTGCAGCACTTTCCACATTCTCCAGTCAGGGACCAACCATTGATGGGCGTGTGAAACCCGACATCAGCGGTCCGGGACAAAATGTGGTGTCAAGTGTCAATTCATTTGATCCGGCAAATGCCTCCGCCACCATTAAAGTAAATTTCAACGGAAAGGATTATCCGTTTGCAGCATACTCAGGCACATCGATGTCGGGGCCGGCAGTAGCCGGAGTGGTGGCGCTGATGCTGGAAGTAAACAAGTTCTTGTCAGCTGCTGAAATTAAAAACATTTTGAAACAAACCGCACGCCTCGACATACGCACGGGAAATATCCCACCCGAAGGTTCGGTAAGCTGGGGCTGGGGCAAGGTAGATGCACTGGCAGCTGTGCTCGCTGCGGAGGCATATACTTCGGTAAAAGAAGTGCGCATAAACCCTGACTATGTGAAATTATATCCCAACCCGGCAAAATCGCATGTGAACATTGAAGGTATGCAGCCTGTAAAAGTTACGGTGTACGATATACTGGGAAATACAATCATGGTATCAGATAAGACAACCATTGATATCAGTTCCCTGTCAAAAGGCGTTTATCTCATTCGCATGGATGCAAATAATGAAACCGTAATCAAAAAACTGTGGGTGGAGTAAATTGATGGATTGGATGAATGTTTGGGTTAATTGAAATGCATTTTGTGAATTGTATATCTCGGGTCTCGATACGATGCCCTGACGCAAAAGCCATACGCATCTACTCGACCTGACTTTCATGCGTAGCTATAACTTACGGTAAATTTAAAATGAAATCCGTGAGTTGCAAATCAGTGCAGGTCCTACCACATGTGGGCTAGCTCGATACGATACCCTAACGCAACAGCTTAGCGCATCTACTCGACCTGCATGCAAACATAGTCAGTTCGAGTGATGCAATCCGAATTTATCAGGGAAAAAGTTTAGATTTATTGGGTGCAAAAAATTATCGCATTGTATCGAGAACTGACTTTCATGCGTAGCTATAACTTACGGTAAATTTAAAATGAAATC
>CAYSBE010000022.1:2577-17444 GCA_964429245.1 uncultured Bifidobacteriaceae bacterium
TCGAGAACTGACTTTCATGCGTAGCTATAACTTACGGTAAATTTAAAATGAAATCCGTGAGTTGCAAATCAGTGCAGGTCCTACCACATGTGGGCTAGCTCGATACGATACCCTAACGCAACAGCTTAGCGCATCTACTCGACCTGCATGCAAACATAGTCAGTTCGAGTGATGCAATCCGAATTTATCAGGGAAAAAGTTTAGATTTATTGGGTGCAAAAAATTATCGCATTGTATCGAGAACTGACTTTCATGCGTAGCTATAACTTACGGTAAATTTAAAATGAAATCAGTCTTACTATATCTTGTCGATTCGAACACACCTTTAGGTCCCTTTCAATCAATCATCTTCAGGCAAATCGGGAATTTCCGTGCCACTCCGTCTTACACAGCGAGCACCGTGGTGAAGAAAAACTGATTACAATAATCAATACAAAGCCGGATAGGATGCAGGGTCGTACTCATTCATTATTTGTAGTACGGTATCAAATACATTTTCAGCATTGGGTTTCGAGAAATAATCTCCATCCGTTCCGTATGCAGGGCGGTGTGCTTTGGCTGTGAGTGTGACAGGTTTCGCATCCAGGTAGCTATAGCCTTCTTGCACTTCAAGAATTTGCTGCAAAATATAGGATGAAGCACCTCCGGGTACATCTTCATCCACCACCAACAGTTTATTCGTTTTCTGTAGCGAACGCGCACAGATGTGGTTAAGGTCAAATGGCAAGAGCGATTGGGCATCAATCAACTCGCAGCTTATGCCTATATTTTTTAGCCTTGCTATTGCATCTTGCACAATTCGCAAGGTTGAGCCATAACTTACAATCGTTACATCAGTGCCTTCTTCCAACACTTCGGCCACACCAAGCGGAACGGTATATTCACCAATATTATCTGGCATCTTCTCTTTTAGTCGGTAACCATTCAGGCATTCAATAATCAATCCCGGTTCATCACTTTTTAAAAGCGTGTTATAGAAACCTGCGGCTTGGGTCATATTGCGTGGGGTAAGCACATACATGCCACGCAGCGAATGCAAAATCATGCCTATAGGTGAACCCGAATGCCAAATGCCTTCAAGCCTATGGCCACGTGTGCGCACAATTAGCGGTGCTTTTTGTCCGCCTTTGGTACGGTATTGTAGGGTGGCCAAATCATCGCTCAGCGGTTGCAGTCCGTACAATAAATAATCAAGGTATTGAATTTCGGCAATAGGTCTTAAGCCACGCATAGCCGCGCCCATTCCTTGCCCAATGATGGTAAGTTCACGAATACCTGTATCAAACACCCGAGATTCGCCATGTTTTTCTTGCAATCCGGCAAAGCCTTGGTTTACGTCACCAATCTTTCCAACATCTTCGCCAAAAGCAAACACACGCGGGTCGCGGCTAAGGGCCATATCAAAAAAGGCTTGCATAATTTCGCGGCCATCAACCGTTTTCGAATGTTCACTGTAAGCAGGTTTAATCTCTTTTACCTTCAATGCATTTTCGTTTGATTGGCTATGAAGATGAGAACTGTACCTTTCTGTATTTACGGTCTCAAAACTTTTGATAAACTCAACAATGGCCTGACGTGTTGGTGTAGCTATACCGATTGTGTGTTGTAAGGACAGGTGCAATGCATTGGCAATATCTTTTCGAATTGGCTCAGATATCGCACGCAAGTTTGTACTCAATTCTGTAAGCGAATCAAGGTTTGTTTCGGTCGCTAGATTTTCTATGAATAGTGCAGCATCCGACAACTCCTTTTTAATTGGCGTTAAGTACGCATCCCATGCTGCTTTTTTAGCATCGTTTACTTCTTTTTTGGCATCGGTTTCCAACGCAATAAGCTCTTCTTCTGCCACTATTTTATTATCGATGATCCAGTTGCGAAATTGTGCCACACAATCATACTCCTGTTCCCAATTCAAACGTTCCTTGCTTTTATAACGCTCATGTGATCCAGATGTAGAGTGCCCCTGAGGCTGGGTAAGTTCTTGTACATGTACCAAAACAGGAACATGCTCTTCGCGGGCAATTTTTCCTGCACGTTCGTATGCTTCACAAAGGGCAGGGTAGTCCCACCCCTTCACCCGAATGATTTCAAATCCATTACCTTTATCATCACGCTGAAATCCTTTTAGAATTTCTGAGATATTTTCTTTGGTAGTTTGGTGTCGCGCATGTACTGAAATTCCATATTCATCATCCCACACCGAAATGACCATTGGTATTTGCATTACACCGGCCGCGTTGATGGCTTCAAAAAAGTGGCCTTCGCTTGAACTGGCATTGCCAATAGTGCCCCAGGCTACTTCGTTGCCGTTGTCGCTAAAGTCATTTTCTCCAATAATGGATGCATTTTCGCGGTAGTATTTAGAAGCCAGCCCCAAGCCAACAAGCCTCAACATTTGTCCGGCAGTGGGCGAAATATCAGAAGAAGAGTTTTTAAGTGCTTTGAGTTTTTTCCAGCTTCCGTCATCATTCAGCAATCGGGTGCCATAGTGTCCGTTCATCATACGCCCGGCAGATGCAGGCTCGGCTTGCACATCAGTATGGGCATACAGTTGGGCAAAAAATTCCTGAATGGTAAGTTGGTCGATACCCATCATAAATGTTTGGTCGCGGTAATACCCCGATCGGAAGTCGCCATCGCGGAAAGCCTTAGCCATAGCAATTTGTGGCAGTTCTTTTCCATCGCCAAAAATGCCAAACTTGGCTTTGCCTGTTAACACTTCTTTGCGACCCAACAAACTGGTTTGTCTGCTTTTATATGCTGTGCTGTAGTCGTTTAAAACTATTTTTTTAAAGTCCGAAACGCTCAATTTTTCTGTGCTCGCTTTACCCATAGTGCAAGTATATGAGTTTGGAAAAAGAATTTATCAATTCCCAAGACTTAAAATTTTACCTGAAAAGGAAAGGTTTAAGTATCTTTTAAGTAAAAAAGGTTTTGATTAAATCATTTAACCCTTAATTTCGCTTTCATTATTTGGCACGTAAATTGCCAATTAGGTATACAAATCAATTAAAAGTAACACATATGAAAAAAATCATTTTATCAGCAATGATTGCCGTTGGAGCAATTTATTTATCCAACCAATTAACAACTGCACAAACTCCTGCTACCAATAATCCTAATCAAGCAGATATCGAGTTTGAGAAAGAAGTTCACGATTTTGGCGTTATTCCTCAATCTGTCCCTGCTTCTTACACATTTGTATTTAAAAACACAGGCAAAGAGCCATTGATTATCACAAGTGCTTCGGCCAGCTGTGGATGTACAACACCGGAGTGGACCCGCGAGCCAATTAAAAAAGGTGAAAAAGGATATGTAAAAGCAACTTACAATGCGGCAAGTGGTGGCGCATTTAATAAGAGTGTAACTGTAGTAACAAACGGAAAGCGCAGCACAATAGTACTAACACTTAAAGGTGAAGTAAAACCGGCAAATGAAATTCAACCCGGTACTGGTAAATAATATTTGACCATGAAGTATTTTATAACCACAATCACCTTGTTATTAACCGGCATTGCTTCCTTTGCGCAGTTTGAAAACGATCCTGCTATGCAAGGACCTGTTATCAGGTTTGATCGTTTTGACTACGACTTCGGTAATATAACAGAAGGTGATTTGGCTTCGTATGAATTTAAATTTACCAATGTAGGTAAAATGCCGTTGGTTATTTTAAATGTACAAGCCCAATGTGGTTGTACCTCACCTGAGTGGACCAAAGATACCATTCCTCCGGGAGGTGCCGGAAAAATAAAGGCTGTGTACAATTCTTACCAGCGTCCGGGTCCGTTTGAAAAATACCTGACCGTAAAAACAAATACATTGCAGGGAGATATCACACTCAAAATAAAAGGTGACGTGTTGCCAAAGCCGATAGAACCCATATCACCGGTAAGAAATCCCCAATTAGAGAATTAAATAATTTACAAAAACAAAGTCCCCGTGAATGCGGGGATTTTTGTTTTATGTAGTTAATCGTATTTTTGCCCACTTTATAAATAAATAGATATGATAATCGGTGTACCTAAAGAAATTAAAAACAATGAAAACCGTGTTGGATTAACTCCTGCCGGTGTTTCCGCATTTACAAAAGCAGGACATAAAGTATTTGTTCAAGCAACAGCCGGAATTGGCAGCGGTTTTAGTGATGACGAATACAAAAAAGCCGGGGCCGGCATTTTAAAAACAATTGCAGAGGTTTACAAAAAAGCCGATATGATTGTGAAGGTAAAAGAACCCATCAAACAAGAGTACGGTTTGATTAAGCCGGGCCAATTGTTATTTACCTATTTTCACTTTGCATCATATGAGCCATTAACAAAAGCGATGATAAAAAGCAAAGCCATTTGCTTGGCATATGAAACAGTTGAGAAAAAAGACCGCTCATTGCCTTTGCTTGTTCCCATGAGTGAAGTAGCAGGACGTATGAGTGTGCAGGAAGGTGCAAAATATTTAGAAAAACCAATGGGAGGAAGAGGAATACTTTTGGGAGGTGTACCCGGAGTGAAACCGGCAAACGTATTGGTATTGGGAGGTGGAATAGTAGGAACACAAGCAGCTAAAATGGCAGCAGGTTTAGGTGCTGATGTAACCATTTTAGATGTATCGCTTCCTCGTTTGCGTCAGTTGGATGATATCCTTCCAAAAAATGTAAAAACAGTTTATTCTAATGAGTATAATGTTCGTGATTTAATCAGAACAGCAGATTTGATTATTGGTGCCGTATTGATTCCGGGCGCCAAAGCTCCTTCACTTATTACCCGCGACATGCTAAAAACCATGAAGCCAGGAACAGTTATGGTGGATGTGGCTATAGATCAAGGCGGATGTTTTGAAACATCGAAGCCTACAACCCACGAAGATCCGATTTACGTGGTTGATGGTGTGATTCATTATTGCGTGGCCAATATGCCGGGAGCAGTTCCTTACACTTCTACCTTAGCTTTAACCAATGCAACGCTACCTTATGGATTACAGCTTGCAAATAAAGGTTGGAAAAAAGCATGTAAAGAAAATGAAGAACTATTACTTGGGCTAAATGTGGTAGACGGAAAAGTAGTTTACAAAGGTGTGTCTGATGCATTCAACTTAAAGTATACAGACGTTTCGGAAGTATTAAAATAAATCAAACCATTTTAACATATGGCGGTGTGAAAACACCGCCTTTTTTTTGCTATGAAAAATATATTCTTTTGGGGTTGCCTGTTCGTATCGTCTTTGATGCAAGCGCAGGAAAATGATATCTATTCACGACTCATTGGCCAAACCGATTCGTGTTTCTATTATATCAAAAATGGAAAAGCAACAAACGTTTACAACCGGTTTTCAGACGACATGAAGCGACAACTGTCAGTTTCGCAAATGGAAGATACCTGGGCAACCATGGAAATGCAGGTTGGTGAATTATTGCAAGAAAATCCAACGTCAATAGATGAGTTGAACGGAAACTTTATCGCAACCAAACTGCTGAAATTTGAAAAGTACAGCCTTAATTTTAGGGTAACCTATGATTCCGCTTCTACAATTGTTGGGTTGTTTTTTCTTCCCGCAACACAAGGATATAAAACACCTGATTATGTAACATCTTTAAACTTTACGGAATATAAAATCACTTTTGGCAAAGAGCCATACCTAATGGAAGGTACACTGAGTTTGCCACGAACAGATGCTAAGGTTCCTTTAGCCATTATTGTTCACGGATCGGGACCAATGGATCGGGATGGCACTTTGGGTCCGAATAAAATGTATAAAGACATCGCTTGGGGCTTAGCTTCAAAAGGTATTGCCACATTCAGGTACGACAAACGCACGTATACCTACGGAATGATGATGTTGGGAAATAAAGATTCTGAAAAGATGACTATCGAAGAAGAAGTTGTACAAGATGTTTTGCTTGCGATAGAAGCCTTAAGCACACAAACCGGTATTGATCAAAAGCAAATTTGGATTGTGGGACACAGCCAAGGCGGAATGGTGGCACCACTGATTGCATCAAAATCGAAAAAAATTAAAGGGATTGTGATGCTTGCTGCCAACGCAAGACCACTGCAGGATTTACTCATTGAACAGGTGGACTACCTGCAACGAATTAGCGAAGACCAAAGTGAAGTATCAAAACAAAAAACGGCATTCATAATCCGGCAAGCCAATTATGCAAAGCAAGAAAATTTACCGCTTATTACACCTACAGATTCATTGCCTTTTGGATCAAATGCTGCTTATTGGAATTACCTCAATAAATACAATCAGGTGAAAACTGCCAAAAAATTGAAGAAAACCAAAATACGTATCATGCAAGGTCAACGAGATTATCAGGTGACCACAGAAGATTACAATATATGGAGAAAAGAATTGGGCGAAAAAGCAGATGGGATATTGTATGAGAAACTAAACCATCTATTTATGGAAGGCAAAGGACAACCCGCTCCGGCAGAATATATGAAGCAAAACAATGTTGCCAGACAAGTTATCGAACAATTAATCAGCTGGATTAAAACTCCTTAAAATCAACGTGTTGGCAGGTATAGAATTCAATTACCGATTTCCCAATAAACACTATCTTTGCTAACTTTATTTTTATAACACATGGACAAATTTTCTTATGTATCCAATGCCGATGTGAATGTCATCGATGACCTTTACAAACAATTTCAAGCAGACGCAGAATCGGTAGACTTTGGTTGGAAAAAGTTTTTTGAAGGCTTTGAGATGGGCCAACAAAGATTTAATGGCAATACCAAATCGGTTGCAATCAGTGAGGATTTTCAAAAAGAGATAAATGTTCTTAATTTAATAAAAGGTTATCGTACCCGTGGGCATTTGTTTACCAAAACCAATCCGGTGCGCGAACGCAGAAAATATGAGCCTACACTTGCAGTAGAGAATTTTGGTTTAACGTCTGCTGATTTGGATAAGGTATTTAATGCAGGTATTGAAATTGGAATCGGAGCATCAAAATTAAAAGATATAATCGCTTTGCTTGAAGAAACCTATTGTGGTTCCATTGGAGCAGAATATGTATATGTGCGCGAACCACGCAAATTGGAGTGGTTGAGCAAAAAGATGGAAGGCGCAAAAAATAAGCCTAACCTAAGTATTGATAAGAAAAGGCATATTCTTCAAAAGCTTAATCAAGCAACAGTATTTGAAAATTTTCTTCACACAAAATTTGTAGGGCAAAAAAGATTTTCATTAGAAGGGCTCGAAACCCTTATTCCCGCTTTGGATACCGTTATTGAATGCGGTGCCGAATTGGGGGTAAAAGAATTTGTGCTTGGAATGGCACACAGGGGCAGACTCAATGTGCTTGCAAATATTTTAGGAAAAACATACGAGCAGATATTTAAAGAATTTGAAGGTAAGGCATTTGAAGAAGCTCTATTTGAAGGGGATGTAAAATACCACTTAGGATACTCAAAAGAAGTGGTAACCAGTTCCGGAAAATCAGTTCACCTTAGTTTGGCTCCCAATCCATCACACTTAGAAACTGTTAATCCTGTTGTGAAAGGAATAGCCAGGGCATGGCTTGATAAGAAATATGAAATGGATATTGACGCAGTAACTCCTATCCTTATTCACGGAGATGCATCTGTTGCCGGACAAGGAATTGTGTATGAAGTATTGCAAATGGCCGGATTAAAAGCATATAATGTTGGAGGATGTATTCATATTGTGGCAAACAATCAAATTGGATTTACCACCAACTATGCCGATGCGCGTACTTCAACTTATTGCACCGATGTTGCCAAGACCACTTTGTGTCCGGTATTTCATGTTAATGCAGATGATGTAGAAGCGGTAGTATATACGGTACAACTTGCTATGGAATACCGTCAGGAATTTAACAGCGATGTATTTATCGATTTATTAGGTTATAGAAAATACGGGCACAATGAAGGAGATGAGCCACGATTCACACAGCCTAAATTATACAAAGCGATTGCATCTCATCCCAACCCAAGAGAAATCTATAACCAGAAATTACTTACAGCGGGTAGTGTAGAAGCAGATTTAGCAAAAGAAATGGAGGCAGAGTTTAGGGGCATGTTGCAACAAAAACTAGAAAGTGCAAAAGCCGGAGATGCCATACCGCAAGATAGTTTTGTAAAAGAGTTGTGGGAAGGATACCGCACACCTGCTGAAAAAGATTTTTTGCAACAACCTGCTACAGCAGTCGATGCCAAAATATTTAGTACGCTCGCTGAGAAACTTACATCCATACCCAATGGTTTTAAAGCATTCAGTAAAATTGAAAAATTGTTCAATGACCGCAAGAAGATGATTGCTGATGGTACATTTGATTGGGCAATGGGCGAACTGATGGCATATGCAACCTTATCTCAGGAAGGCCATGCTGTTCGTATGAGCGGTCAGGATTGTGAAAGAGGAACGTTTTCTCATAGGCATGCCATCATCAGGCAAGAAGATTCTGAAGATGCGTATAATACATTTGATTCACTTGAACAAGACAAGAAAGCGCCTGTTGAATTTTATAATTCGCTGCTCTCAGAATACGCTGTGCTTGGATTTGAGTATGGCTATTCTATGGTTACGCCAAAAGTTCTTACGATATGGGAAGCGCAGTTTGGCGACTTTTCTAATGGAGCGCAAATCATCATTGACCAATATATCAGCAGTGCCGAAACAAAATGGAAAACCCATAGTGGACTTACACTATTGCTACCACACGGTTATGAAGGACAGGGTCCAGAACACTCTTCAGCTAGGCCTGAGCGATTTTTGCAATTATGCGCCAACTGGAATATGCAAGTATGTAATATCACAACACCGGCAAATTATTTTCATGCATTAAGAAGGCAGCTACACAGGGATATCAGATTGCCATTAGTGGTAATGACACCAAAGAGTTTATTGCGTCATCCACTTTGTGTAAGTACACTATCTGACTTCACAAAAGGATCATTTCAAGAGTTGATAGATGATGCGTATGCTGAAGTTAAAAAAGTGAAAAAAGTACTCTTTTGCTCAGGAAAAATTTATTATGATTTATTGGAAGAGCAACAAAAAAATGCACGTAAAGATATTGCAATTGTTAGGTTGGAGCAACTTTATCCAATGCCTGAAGCTGCAATGGATGCAGTGATGGAAAAATATAAAGGAGCTACGTATAATTGGGTACAGGAAGAGCCTAAAAATATGGGCGCTTGGACATATTTACTTAGAAGAGAGGAAAACTTTAAATTAAAACTCATATCCCGAAAAGCTAGTGCATCAACAGCTACAGGATTTGCAAAAATACACGCCAAAGAGCAAAGGCAGATTGTGGAAGAAGCATTTGCATAAACATCTTTAATAGCCACCTCCGGGTGGCTATTTTGTTTCATAAATGGATATCAAAAACATACTCAATAAAGCGTATCGAGAATACAATTCGCTTGATTTTATTGCAAATGATCCCATTTGCATTCCTCATTTATTTACCCAAAAACAAGATATTGAAATAATGGGCTTGTTTGCTGCTGTTTTTGCTTGGGGACAAAGAATCACCATTATCAATAAATGCCATGAATTGATTGCCCGTATGGATAAAGCCCCATACGATTTTGTAATGAATCATAAGCAAAAAGATTTGATGCGTTTGGTTGATTTCAAGCACCGGACATTTAATGATACAGATTTGCTTTATTTTATTACTTTTTTAAGAAATTGGTACCAATCAAGTACTTCATTGGAAGATGCATTTAGTAGGGGTATGAAAAGCAATCAACCCAATATTGAGTCTGGGTTGAATTATTTTCGCGACCAATTTTTCTCTCTTGAAGAAGTACCGCATCGTACGATGAAACACATTGCATCGCCATTACAACACTCAGCGTGTAAACGACTCAATATGTATTTAAGGTGGATGGTGAGAAGTGACAAATCGGGAGTTGATTTTGGGATTTGGCATAAAATTAAACCTCATCAATTGGTATGTCCACTTGATTTACATGTAGAAAGAGTGGCACGAAAATTAGGGTTGCTAACCAGACCAAAAACGGATTGGCAAGCAGCAGTAGAATTAACAGAAGCTCTTAAAAAATTTGATGCCCGTGACCCTGTTAAGTATGATTTTGCATTATTTGGTTTGGGAATAGCTGACCGAATGTAGCATATTGCGATTGCAAAAATTTAGATACATGCTTACATATCATATTTCTTTTGAGGATAAAGAAAACAGGTTCATTCGACTTCGTTTAAACATTACACAAATTCATCAGGATATGCTGTATTTGCAATTGCCATCGTGGCGACCGGGAAGATATGAGCTACAAAATTTTGCAAGAAATATTCGCAAGTTTAATGTGCTGGATGCAAAAGGAAACCCAGTAAGCTATGTTAAGATAACTAAAGATCGTTGGGAAATAGATACAAAAGGAATAAGCGAGATAGATGTTGTTTATGAATATTTCGCAAATCAACCCGATGCCGGGGGCAGTTATACTTGCAATGATTATGTATATATCAATCCGGTGAATTGCATGATGTATGTGGAAGGAAGAATGGATGAACAATATACCTTGTATTTTTCACTTCCTGAAAATTATCGCATAGCCTCACAACTTAATCAGGTAGCTAAACATACACTTTCAGCTTCCGGATTTGATTTCTTAGCCGACTCTCCACTTATTGCATCACCAACACTTGAACTGCATACAGTTTCGGACACCTTTAATGGCGAGTCATTTGACATCAATTTATGGTTTCAAGGCAAACATCCTTTTGATGTTGAACGCTTGAAAAATGATACATTGACGTATGCAAAATTCCAGATTGAGAAAATGGGAGAGATGCCAAGCAAGGAGTTTCATTTTTTGTATTTGATGCATGAACAGCCCTTCAGGCACGGTGTAGAGCATCTCAATTCCACTGTTATTGCCATGGGGCAATTGGAAGACCAAACCGTAGAAGAATATTATAATGACCTGTTGGCCATCAGCTCACACGAATTTTTTCATTTGTGGAATATTAAACGAATGCGTCCTGCTGAGATGTGGCCTTATGATTTTACCAAGGAGAATTACTCCACACTGGGTTATGTTTATGAAGGCATTACAACCTACTTAGGCGATTTATTTTTGTTACACAGTGGGGTATGGAATGAAGAGCAATATCTTCATAGTTTGTCAAGCGATTTGCTTCGACATATGAAAAATGAAGGAAGGTATAATTACTCACTGGCAGATTCATCATGGGATACTTGGCTAGATGGATATGTACCAGGAGTAAAAGGCAGAAAAATTTCCATTTATATTGAAGGGTTAATAGCCGCTTGGTGTGCCGATGTATTGCTGCTTGAGCATACGAATGGTAAACATAGATTGTATGATGCAATGAGGGAATTGTATAACCAGTCCTATAAAAAACAAAAAGGATATACGCCTGATGATTATAAACACATTCTAGAACAATTAAGTGGAACCTCTTTTAACACTTATTTTGATGAATTAATTTTTGGAAAAGGACATTTTGATGGATGGGTTGAAAAAGTAACATCCAAATTAGGAGTTCAGTTTGTGTTTAATGCAATACTCAACACCTTGACTGTCATTAAACAAGATGTTAAATCTGAATTAAATAAGAAATGGATTGACAATTAATCAAGCATTATTTTATATTCGAAGTGTACAATAGACTATATACTCAAAATGCATAAACTAGAATTGAATTGTGCCCTGTGTGATGCATCATCTATATCTTTTTTACAGCATTGCACGCCTGAACAATATACACTGATAATGTCTAATAAATTATGTAACCACTACAAAAAAGGGGAGCATATTTTTTATGAAGACAGTATGCCGTCTGGTTTACATTGCCTGAGTTCTGGTATTGTAAAGATGGTACGCACCAATAAAGAAGGGAAAGAACAAATTCTACGTTTTGCCAAACCCGGAGATTTTTTAGGCTACCGGGCATTGATTGCAGATGAGCCCTTGGTTGCAACTGCCATTTGCGTTGAAGATGCAGTATGTTGTTTAATCCCCAAGGATGTGTTTATTGAATTATTGGAACAGAACTCAACCATTAGCCGAAACATGTTAAAAGCCTTGAGTCACGACTTGGGCGTGGCTGAAGAAAGGATACAAAGTTTAGCTCAAAAAAGTGTTAGAGAACGTCTGGCAGAAGCGCTACTATTTCTTCATGATACTTTTAATGCAGAGAAAAATGCCACAGACGAAATCATACATGTGACATTGCCCCGTGAAGATATTGCAAATATTGTTGGTACAGCCACTGAAACTGTAATTAGGTTGTTATCTGAATTTAAATCGGATAAACTTATTGAGGTAGAAGGCAAAAAAATAAAGTTACTGGATAAACAGAAGCTTCATAAAATATCACACGCAACCGTAAACTAAGACTAGAAACGGTAATTTACGCCAGCATTAATTCCCAATAACTGGTAGGTTTCCATGTACTTAGTTATGTCACGGTATTCATAAAGCAATATATTGCCTCTAAATGAACACAGCACATCTAAGTTTTCAGATAACTTGTAAGCAATACCGAATGAAGGGCCAAAGATGATGCTATTTCTATTTTTTGCAGGTGCAATTACTGACGCGGATTGCATTACAAGTGCATAGCCTAAATCAAGTCCAAAAAATGGTTTAACCTTACTTGGTTGTTTATCGGCTGTAGTTCCTAAGAAATAAAACTCGGCACCAACTGTGATAGGTATGATATTTAGCGAAGCATCAGTCACGGGAACATTTACACCATCAACCTTGATGCTTTCAAAATTTGACATATAGTAACCTGAGCCAAGGTTTAACCTAAGGTAGTCATCTATCCAATAACCTACCTTTAGGTTTGCTCCAATGCCACCTTTTACTTCTCCCGAATATTCTGTAATAGGAATACCGTATTGAACAGTTCCTTGTAGGCTTATTTGTGCGCTTCCGTGATAGAATGTGCTAAATAATAGCAAAGCTGTAAGTATACTTTTGTGCATAATCGTTAATCTTAATAGCGCAATGTAGGAAAACTGTTTGAAAAACAAAAAGCCCGACAAAATTGCCGGACTTTTTAATAAATGATTCTTTCTAAAATGAATTAGAAAAGGATAATACCTAAACGAATTACTCCCATAGCGTTTGGAGCCAGACCAAAACCTGATGCGGAACTACCGAAAACTTTAGTTGTTACGCTTGTGCCACTATTTGTAACTTTTCGTTCACCATCAGCAGTATTAGAGCTAGCAAATAAACCTATTCCGAGTTCTGCACCAAAATAAACCCTTTCAGTTATGTAGTAATCAGCACCAATTAATGCATTAAGTGCAAGAGTAGTTGTGCCACCACCTGTTATTTCAGTAGATGTTCCTTTTGAGAAATTTGTGCCATCATAATTGGTAACCTCTGCACTTCCAGTTTGAGATAGAAATCCAAATTCAGCTCCCAAATAAGGTGAAAGTTTACTAGTACCCTCTAGATGTTTTTCAATACCTAAGGAGATTCCAAAAGTTGTACCCTTAACAGTTGCTTCAGATTTATCAACAACGGGTAATAATCCATCATCATCAATTACCTCGTTCGCGGTCGCCATTCCAAAAGCAAGATTTGCCCTTACTGCCATTCCTTCACTTAAGAAATAGCGGAATCTTAACATGCCAACAGGATCGCCCGATGTTGCATCATTTAGATTTAGGGTAGAAGGGTTTGAAGGAGCACCTAATAGATTTGTTAAACCGATCTCAGTCGTGATGTTACCGGCTGCAGGTTTTTGTGCATAAGCAGCAGCACCAGCTGCCAACATTGCTACAGATAAAATAAGTTTTTTCATAATTTGTTGAATTGATTTTTAAAATTCAAATGCAATTTATATTAACATTTTTTAAGATTCCTAAATTAAATACTTCTTAATAATGTGAATAATTCATTATTTACAATCGTTTCATAAAGATTAACTGATATTAATCATATAAATACATGAGTTGCGTCATAGTTTAGCTGCAAGAGCATAAATATTTTTGACCTCAATAATATTTACATGAAACAAAAATCTTTGGTCTTGTTGGACAACACATCGAAGTCTTTGGCATTTCAGCATGAGTTGCTTATGAATAGCCATAATTGGGCATCGAATTTTGATATTACTTTTGGATATATAAACCTCTCATCAATAAATAGTGAATTGATTTCTACATCTAATGAAATGAATAATAATCAATACACGTATATGGAAATTGTTGATAAGGCCTTCTCAAACGCTACGCACATTGATAGTGCAGTATTACTTTCAACCAAGATGATGCTGCAAAATAAAGAACTAAAAACAATTTTGATAACGGATGAAAATAGCCTTTTTTATACAGTTAAAGGCTTTGATTTGATACTCCTTCAGCATACTTGTTTTGGCTGTAAAATACAAGAATGGGTGATGCAACAATTGGTAAATTTAAGTTCACCCAGTTACATAACTACAGATTTAAATATCAACGAAGTAAAAGAGAGTTATTTTCTATATACAGGAAGTGATGACAACACAAAAGCATTGAAACAGTATATTTATTTATTTGATAAAAGTCTTGATAGTCAAGTATTGAATTTAATAAGCATTGTTAATCCTTCAGGTATGCAACACGAGAAAGTTGTATACGATTATATACGATCCCGATTTAATAAGGTTATGGTGCAACGTGTTTATATTGAGGATACACCTAAATTTTTTGATCAAATTCTTCATATGGGTAAAGATTATTCAATCATCACACATAAAAATCACACCGATTTTGTAAAGCACTTTGCTAACAGAAGTATTACAAGGGGTGATGATGTATTTTCAAATATTTTTATTAGCCAATAAGTATGTTAAAAGGAAAGTCGGTTATCTCTGTATCTACTTGTTATCATTGTGGCGATTCA
>CAYSBE010000022.1:17544-26893 GCA_964429245.1 uncultured Bifidobacteriaceae bacterium
CCTTCTATTCATTGTAGTTCGTGCATTTGGTTAATTGAAAAACTCAATAAAATTGATTCGCGCATTCAACAATCAAGGGTTCATTTCACAAAAAAACAGATATACATTACCTATTCAAATGAAATGCAACTATCAGAAGTGGTATTGCTACTTGCTCGTTTAGGTTATGAGCCTGCCATACATTTGAATCAATTGGAAGATGAAGTAAAAAAAGAAAATAATAATAGCTTGCTGTATAAAATTGGTGTGGCTGGATTTTGTTTTGGCAATATCATGCTTATCAGTTTTCCTGAATACTTTGGACTTGACAGCGCAACTCAAAAAGCATTTTCAAGCTTATTTGGCTGGCTAAACTTTACCTTATCACTTCCTGTATTTTTTTATAGTGCTTCCGATTATTTTGTAAAAGCAAAAAAGCAAATATTGTCAGGAAATGTGGGGATTGATGTTCCACTGGCATTGGGAATTTTGGTCATGTTTGTTAGAAGTACTTATGAAATTGCTACCCACACAGGTT
The DNA here is from genome assembly GCA_964429245.1 of uncultured Bifidobacteriaceae bacterium. Taxonomy (GTDB): domain Bacteria; phylum Bacteroidota; class Bacteroidia; order UKL13-3; family UKL13-3; genus CAYSBE01. The sequence continues at coordinate 18,062 of CAYSBE010000022.1, forward strand.
TAGGATATTTTGATACGCATGCAGGGTTGGTCTTTTTCTTATTAATTGGTAAATGGTTTCAGCAGAAAACATATGAGGGACTTTCGTTCGAACGTGATTATAAATCGTATTTTCCCATCGCTGTAAGTGTTATTAAGAACGGTTTGGTAAACAGCACGCCTGTATCAAAACTTGCTATTGGTGACCGAATCATCATTAAGAATAATGAATTGATTCCTGCTGATGCGATTTTGCTTAAAGGTGATGCATGGATAGACTACAGTTTTGTAACGGGAGAGTCGGATCCGGTAAATAGAGGGCTAGGAGAAATGGTATATGCTGGAGGCAAACAAACCGGACAAACATTGGAACTAGAAGTAACAAAACCGGTGTCGCAAAGCTACCTAACGCAACTTTGGAATAACGAAACATTTAGCAAACATACAGATAATAGGTTAGGTACATTTCAACAAATGGTAAGCAGATATTTTACCTATGCATTATTGTTTATTGCTTTTACATCTTCAGCAACTTGGCTATATCTTGGAAATCCAACAATAGCCATCCATGTATTTACTTCTGTCTTAATTATTGCATGTCCTTGTGCGTTGGCATTATCAAGTCCATTTGCACTTGGTACTGCGCTGCACCTAATGGGTAAAAAAGGATTTTATATAAAATCGCCTGAGGTCATTGAGTATATGGCCAAAACCGATGTTGTTGTATTTGATAAAACCGGTACCATCACACAACCTTCACAAAGTATGGTACAATACCAAGGTGAGCCACTTGATGCAATGCATGAAATGGTCATTTCAAACATGACATCTAATTCTATTCACCCGATTAGCAAACAAATACATCAATATGTAGGAAAGCAACAAGAGCTAGTTTTTGACTCATTTAAGGAAATACCAAACAAAGGGTTAACTGCAACATTCCGTTCAGATACTTTTAAAATTGGTTCAGCATCTCATGTCAAAATTGCATTGCCATTAGAACAAAATGAACAATTGGTTACGCGTGTATATTTTTCAATCAACGATAATGTATTAGGCTCATTTATTTTGACACATGCATACCGAACAGAATTAGCGGAAGTATTGAACCAAATAAGCAGTCGCAACCAAATTCATCTGTTATCTGGCGATAATGATAAACAACGAACGCAACTAAGCCACCACTTTGATAATAGACGGATGCAATTTAACCAAACACCAGAAGATAAATTGAATTACATAGCAGCATTAAAATCAAATCATATTGTGATGATGGTTGGTGATGGACTAAACGATGCAGGTGCATTGAAGGCTGCCGATGTGGGTATTTCCATAACAGAAGACACCTCACATTTCACGCCAGCATCTGATATTATTTTTGATGCTTCATCATTTGGCTTGTTTCCTAATTTTATGCGATTTGCAAACTCAACCCTTCATGTTATTTACGGAAGTTTTGTACTATCGCTACTATATAATATAGTAGGACTTTTCTTTGCAGTACAAGGTTTGTTATCTCCCCTGTTTGCTGCCATCATTATGCCTTTAAGTTCAATTACCATTATTCTTTTTACCACATTGGGCACAACTTTCATGGCACATAAAAATAAAATCAAATAGCAAGATGAGTATAATGTACATATTAATTGGTAGCAGCTTGTTGCTGGCCATTTTCTTTTTAATATCATTTATTTTATCTGTTAAGTCAGGTCAAATGGAAGATGATTATACCCCATCGGTAAGGATTTTGTTTGACGACAAAACCATAGACAAACCAGATAAGACAACAGATGATTTAAATCATAATTAAACATGGATGAATGTCATTTTTATGTAAATTACAGATATATAAATTTGTTACCGATATAAACTTAAAATTATGCAAATAGAAAAGTTCAATTATGACAACGCCATTGTTCGAAAATTCGTTATCGCAACATTGATTTTTGGAGTTGTAGGAATGCTGGTCGGATTATTAATAGCCATTCAATTATATGAGCCAGCAGCCAACCTCGGATTACAGTACACTTCATTTGGTCGCATCAGGCCATTACACACCAATGCCATTATTTTTGCCTTCGTGGGCAACGCCATTTTTGCTGGAGTTTATTACTCTTTGCAGCGTTTGTGCAAAGCCCGCATGTTTAGTGATTTGCTAAGCAATATTCATTTTTGGGGTTGGCAAACAATTATTCTTCTTGCAGCAATCACATTGCCACTTGGATTTACATCTTCAAAAGAATATGCTGAATTGGAATGGCCAATTGACATCATGATAGCCCTTGTTTGGGTAACATTTGGTATCAATATGATTGGTACCATCATTAAACGCAGAGAGAAGCACATGTATGTTGCCATATGGTTTTACCTCGCTACGTTTGTTACAGTTGCGGTATTGCATATTGTCAATTCTATTGAACTACCGGTATCACTTACCAAAAGTTATATGGTGTATGCCGGTGTTCAGGATGCATTGGTTCAGTGGTGGTATGGACATAATGCCGTTGCATTTTTCCTTACTACACCATTTTTGGGAATGATGTATTACTTCTTACCAAAAGCTGCCAATCGTCCGGTATATTCTTACAAACTTTCTATTCTTCACTTTTGGACATTAATCTTTCTTTATATATGGGCAGGGCCTCACCATTTATTGTATTCATCATTACCTGATTGGGCACAATCTTTAGGAGTAGTATTCTCTATAATGCTTATTGCACCATCATGGGGCGGTATGGTTAATGGATTGCTAACTTTACGTGGTGCATGGGATAAGGTACGTGATGAACCGGTATTAAAAATGTTTGCAGTAGGTATTACTGCTTATGGTATGGCTACATTTGAAGGTCCAATGCTTTCGCTAAAAAATGTAAATGCCATTGCGCATTTTACTGATTGGATTGTAGCACACGTACACGTAGGTGCACTTGGTTGGAATGGCTTGCTCACATTTGCCATTATCTATTGGATGATTCCACGTATGTACAATACGACCATGTACTCTAAGCGGTTAATGAATATTCACTTTTGGTTAGCCACTTTAGGTATTTTATTCTATGCCATTCCTATGTATTGGTCAGGTTTTACACAAGGTTTGATGTGGAAAGAATTTGCCGAAGATGGCACCTTGCAGTATCCTGAATTTTTAAAGATTACTACACAACTTATTCCCTTACACGTTGCTCGCTCTATCGGTGGCACACTTTATCTTATAGGGTTCTTGGTTCTTATTTACAATATTGTGAAAACCATGAAACAAGGTAGTTTTATGGCGAATGAAGCAGCTGAAGCACCTGCTTTAGAAAAATCAAAAATGTTTAAACAAGGTGAGTTTTGGCATGGTGTGTTGGAGAAAAAGCCGGTATTGTTTACTGTACTTAGCTTGGTTGCCATACTTATCGGGGGAGCAGTAGAAATGATCCCTACATTTAGTATTAATAGCAACATTCCAACCATTGCAAGTGTAAAGCCATACACACCACTTGAGTTACAAGGAAGGGATATTTATATTCGTGAAGGATGTAACAATTGCCACTCACAATGGGTAAGGCCTTTCCGTTCTGAAACGGAACGCTACCAAGGCGAGTATTCAAAAGCAGGCGAATTCGTTTACGACCATCCATTTCTTTGGGGCTCAAAACGCACCGGTCCTGATTTGCATAGGTTAGGTGGAAAATACCCACACAGTTGGCATTATTACCACATGATCAATCCACAGAGTATGTCACCGGGCTCTATCATGCCTGCTTATCCTTGGCTCGAAACACAGGATTTGGATGTTGCCAGCACGTTGCCAAAATTAAAAGCAATGAAAACACTCGGAGTTCCGTATTCAGAAAGCGACATCAATAATGGAGATGCCATATTGATGAATCAAGCTAAAGCTATTTCGGATGAATTGAGTAAAGAAGGTATTTCCATTGAACCACAAAAAGAATTGGTTGCTATGATTGCTTACATGCAACGCCTGGGTGTTGATATCAAACAACAAAAAACAGCTTCAAATTAATTCACGTTCATTTAATCAGCAATAAAAAATGAAGCAATTTTTATCAAACATAACCGGATTCGAAAATCACCTGATTTTCTCCATGGTTGTTTTCTTTTCCTTTTTTATTCTCATGGGCATTTGGCTTATCAGTTTAGATAAAAAGAAAATGAACGAACTAAAAAATATCCCATTTAATAACGACAAAAAATAGTTGACATATGAAAAAGTTATTTAGTCTGATAGCACTTGTGATCCTTGGAGGCAGCATATATGCTCAGGATGCAGCAACCGCAGTTACAGAGCCTGTAAACCTTACCAATGCCATGATATATTTAATGGCAGCCTTGGTTGTACTTGTATTGTTTCTTGTTTTATACCTGAGTTTTGTAGTGAATCAGGTAAAAAATGAAATGGCAGGATTGCCTGCACCCACTTTTTGGCAAACTGTTTTTTCTCTCAAGCCTGTTTCGGAAGAGAGTAAAATGGAGATTGCAGACCATGATTTTGATGGAATTAAAGAATTGAGCAACCCTATTCCACCATGGTTTAATGCATTGTTTTATGGGACCATTGTTTTTGGAATTGGTTATTTAATTGTGTATCACCTCATGGGATCAGCGCCACTTCAGGCGGCTGAGTATGATAACGAAGTGAAGAAAACAGAAGCCATGAAAAAGGCCTACCTTGAAAAAGTTGGTAATAGCATTGATGAGAGTAATGTAACTTTATTGGCCGATGCATCGGCACTTGAAACCGGAAAACAAGAGTTCATTACAAAGTGTAAAGCTTGTCATGGTGAAAATGGCGAAGGAGGTGTAGGCCCGAATTTGACAGATAATTATTGGATACATGGTGGCAGCATCAGCGATGTATATAAAACCATAAAATATGGCGTGCCGGCAAAGGGGATGATTGCATGGGAATCAAGTTTGAATCCAATAAAAATGCAGCAAGTGGCAAGTTATATCATGACGCTTAATGGAACCAATCCTGCGGGAGGGAAAGAACCACAAGGAACCTTGTATCAGGCAGCAAGCACTACATCTGCTGATACGACACAAGCAGCAAATTAATGAACACTGAAAATACCGAAGTCTTTAGAGACAGTATCCAGTTGGTTGACAAGAAAGGTCATCGCAATTGGATATTTCCACGTAAACCAAATGGCAAATTGTATAATTACCGCTCTTGGTTTAGTTGGGTCTTACTTATTGTCTTGTTTACACTTCCGTATTTAAAATTCAATGGACATCCGTTGTTTCTATTGAATGTACTTGGACGCAAGTTCATCATATTTGGCATTCCATTTTGGCCACAAGATTTGCCGCTATTTGCTCTGCTCATGATCACATTTGTGATGTTCATTATCGTATTTACGGTAATGTTTGGCCGGCTTTTTTGTGGTTGGGCTTGCCCGCAAACCATTTTTATGGAAATGGTATTTCGCAAAATTGAATATTGGATTGAGGGTGATTATAAAGAACAAATAAAACTGAAGAATGCACCCTATACCTTCAATAAAATTGCTAAAAAGGGAATAAAAAATATCATATTCTTTGCGATTTCGTTTGCCATTGCCAATACATTTTTAGCATATTTAATTGGGTCTGATGAATTGATAAAACTGGTGAAGGAAGGTCCGTTGCAAAATACGGGTACACTTGTTGCTTTGTTTATTTTTACTACGGTATTTTATATAGTGTTTGCATATGTACGTGAAATTGTATGCGTAGTAATTTGTCCTTATGGCCGACTTCAGGGCTTAATGCTCGATCAAAATTCCATTGTAGTTGCCTATGATGAAGTAAGAGGCGAACCACGTGGATTTAAAAAGAAAGATGCTATTGAGCCACTTGGCGATTGTGTGGATTGCCACCGATGTGTACAAGTATGTCCCACAGGTATTGATATCCGAAACGGTACGCAATTGGAATGTATCAACTGCACCGCCTGCATAGATGAGTGTGATGATGTGATGACAAAAATTCATAAGCCTACCGGTCTTATTCGCTATGCATCAAAAAATGAGATAACAACCGGCAAGCGCACCCCTTTCACAGCACGAAGTATGGGATATACAGCAATCTTAGTTGTACTTACTGCTTTGCTTTCCTATTTGCTATTGGTTCGTAATGATTTTGATGTAACCTTATTGCGTACTCCGGGCATGACATTTTTGAAAATGGAAAATGATACCATTGCCAATATGTATAATTTTGATGTCATCAATAAAACATTCGACAATCAGGATATAACCATCAAAGTGATTTCGCCAAAAGGAGCTACAATTTCAATGGTTAATGGCTCGTCAATTGAACACATGAATTTAGCAGCAGATGAAATGATAAAAACTTCTTGCATGATTAAATTGCCTCAATCTGCGATCAGTTCCAATAATAATGAAATACAATTGGAAATAACAGGAAACGAGGATCGCATCACCTTTCAAACCAATTTTGTAGCACCTGTGTATAAGAAATCGGCCAATTAAAAACAGCTTTCTTATTTTTGCATGGTGTATTTGTAAAACAGTACCATTATGATGAAATTTAATTGGGGAACTAAACTATTTATTGGCGCGGCACTATTCATCGTTTTTATTGTATCGATGGTTACTTTTATGATACGTCAAAATATCGAATTGGTGAAAGACAATTATTACGAAGACGCCCTAAATTACGAAAGTGAATTACAAAAATTTAAAAAGACAAAAGGCTTGGATTTTGAAATTACCTATAACGACAGCGTACAACAACTTTTATTTCATAGTGCAATGGGAGGGCGGCAAAGTGGCTTTGCATACTTCTATCGTCCCAATCAATCCAATCTTGATTTTGTAAAATCATTTGTGCTAAATGAATACGGTACCTCCATTCTTAGCACGGCTGATTTAGAAAAAGGCCGTTGGAAAGTAAAATATGAATGGGTTGTAAATAACGATACCCTTGCAGCAGTAAAAGAATTTTATATCCAATGATTTTTGTAGCAGCTTTGATGCTGGGATTTGTAAACAGCCTGCATTGCTTAGGTATGTGTGGTCCGCTTCACGTTGCGGCTATGTCAAAACACAATTCTTTTGTACATAGTTTGTTTTATCACTTTTCGCGGCTTACCATATATGCCCTGCTTGGATTGTTGTTCGGTAGTTTTGGCTTTGGATTTTACCTTGCAGGAATACAGCAACCTCTTTCTATCATATCTGGTTTACTCATCATCCTTTTTGTACTGATAGGAATGAATAAAGTAGAAGCAATACTTTACAAACCATTTCATTTTTTACTGGGAAATAAACTGTCAAATGCCTATAAGCAAAACCCTATTCCCAAAACACTGATAGCAGGTGCTATTAATGGATTGCTTCCATGCGGATTGGTATACATGGCCCTATTGGGCTCCATGGTTTTGCAGGATGTATGGCAGGGAGCGCTGTTTATGTTTTTATTTGGTGTGGGCACATTGCCTGTTTTTATCATCACCACCATTTTGCCTTCATTTTTCAAATTGCGATTCAATTATCAATTCATAGCAAAAGCATTTGGAATCGTGCTTGGTATTTACCTCATCATTCGTGGTATGGGTTTGGGTATTCCTTATGTGTCACCAGTACTTGAACAAACCATCCAAACCGATTCGGTTTGTGCGCCACATTAAAATTTACACTACCAATTATATCCCAATCTAAAATCAAGGAAATTGGCTACCTGCGCATGTGCAAGTAAGTTGATACCAAATGAAATTCTACTTCCGGGTTGATACATCAAGCCATAGCGTTGATAAATGGCTGGGAAAAGTCCTGAAGGATTATATAGGTAAACACCTATTTGCTGACTAAAAATAAATTTTCCCATCAAAAACTCATTTCCTAACGGGATGCCCGCCCGCCAGGCCGAAGTTGTGGTGTCACCCCTGCGACTCATTTTCTCTGCCAGCGAAGCATCGTACCAAGCTTCGGCACCTAAGTTCAAAGCATTGATAAGACTAACTTGTTTGGCCGCATGTGCATAAATGCCCCCAATCAACCAACGTTGTTTTTCTCCATTTTGCACCGTTTTGCTCGTTGCAAATGCTCCCGTTTCGAATCGTATGGGTTTATGTTTAAAATTTTTGTTACGGGTTTTTTCACGTGCAGGCAAATAATGAGGCTCAAACGAATAGTCGAAACCGATGCTGGCTGTAGGCCAGTTGATACCTTTGTTTGGATCTTTGATACCGCCATTTGATATATGGTTATAATTACCATACAGATGCAGGTTTACTTTTGGCGAAACGCGGTAATGCAACCCGAATCCTAATGCAATATACCCACTTACCGGCAGGCTATAAGACATGTTGGTAGGATTATCTAAAGAGTCGAACGGATTGGTGAGGTATGATAAACCGGCAAATGCCTTTAGCGAAACAGTTAATTTTTGGCGGTAATTAAAATAAGGTTCAATATATGCAGCTGCCGTTAAGCTACTTCCTAAAACAGCATTGTCGTAGTTGAAATACTGCAACACAAATCCGGTGCGGGGATAGCAATAGCAATTGTCCCAAGTTTGTTGGTTGCGTTTTTGCCAATTTAGGTCAAGCTGCACACCCCACGGATAAGAACCAGCCGTATTCTGCACATCTGTACTGTGGGCAAAAATAAAACCACGGTGAAACGATGCTCCGATGCTGAACAAGCTGTGCAAGTTACTATCGTTTTGTTGAGCAGATAAAGGATTGTGAACCGAAAATAAAAACAACAAAAATGATATTTTTTGTATCATACAGAATTAACAATCTTTATAACTAGGTGTTTGAAGAAACATTCTTTTTTAGCCTTATCAAAATAAAAACCGGAATACCCATTAGTACAATACCTAAGCCTCGGAAGCT
>CAYSBE010000023.1:0-26358 GCA_964429245.1 uncultured Bifidobacteriaceae bacterium
TTCCCAAGCGTGCTCAATACATGCGGGTGATATTGATGGAATTGGCAAGAATTACAGATCACTTGGTGTGTAATGCCGTAGTGGGTGTTGATACGGGTGCTTTAACCGGCTTTACATACATGTTTCAATGGCGTGAAAAAGTATATGATATTTACGAACAAATTTGTGGCGCACGCCTAACAACCAATATTGGTCGAATAGGTGGACTCGAAAGAGATTTTAATGATGAAGTTTATAAAAAGCTTCGTGCCTTTTTGAAAGATTTTCCCAAAGCTTTTGATGAATTCTCAAATTTATTGGAACGTAACAGAATATTCGTAGATCGCACCATTAATACCGGTCCTATCAGTGCTGAGCGAGCTCTTTCATATGGATTTACAGGACCAAACCTTCGTGCAACAGGTGTTGATTATGACGTTCGCGTCATGAATCCTTACTCAAGTTATGAAGATTTTGATTTTGAAATTCCTGTTGGTGTAAATGGCGATAGCTATGATCGTTTCATGGTACGTCAGCATGAAATCAGACAAAGCTTAAGAATTATTCAGCAGGCATTGGATAATATGCCATCAGGTAAGCACTATGCAGATGTGCCAGAATTTTACCTCCCTCCAAAAGAGGATGTGTATAACAATATGGAAGCATTAATATGGCATTTTAAAATTGTAATGGGAGAATCGGATGTGCCAAAAGGAGAAGTATACCATGCAGTAGAGGGTGGAAACGGTGAGCTAGGATTTTACTTGATAAGTGATGGTGGTCGTGCGCCTTATAAATTGCATTTTAGGAGGCCTAGTTTTATATACTATCAGGCATATCCCGAAATGATAAAAGGTGGCATGTTATCAGACGCTATTGTAGCAATGAGTAGCATGAACGTAATTGCAGGAGAATTAGACGCATAAAAGAATTAGATAGTTAAGTTTAGCGTATGAGTGAAAAACAAATAAAGTTTAGTGATGATAGCCTTGTAATGGCCAACAAAATAATCGCACGATATCCGGAAGGAAAGCACAAGTCGGCTTTGATTCCTTTGCTACATTTGGCTCAGGCAGAGTTTGACGGTTGGCTTAGTCCTGCTACCATGGATTATGTTGCTTCCTTATTAAATATTCAGCCTATTGAGGCGTATGAGGTTGCCTCATTTTATTCGATGTTCAACTTAAAACCGGTTGGTAAATGCCAAATAGAAATTTGCAGAACCAGTTCATGTTGGCTTCGTGGTGCAGATGATATTGTCAATTATTTTGAAAAGAAATTAGGTATTAAAGAAGGAGAAACGACTCCTGATGGCATGTTTACAATCAAAACGGTTGAGTGCTTAGGAAGCTGTGGTACTGCACCAATGCTTATGTGTGGTGCACAATACCATGAGAATCTCACATTTGACAAAGTAGATGCGTTGCTTGAGAAATGGAAATCAGAAAACAAACGCAAAACATATTTTGACGAAGTAACAATTGATAAGTATTAAGAATTATACCATTCATGGGAAAGAAATTATTATTAGAGCATATTGACGTACCGGGCATTCAAGGATATGATGCCTACCGCAAATCAGGTGGTTACCGAAGTGTTGAAAAGGCATTAAAATCCATGACATCTGATGAAGTAGTAGAAGAAGTGAAAAAATCAGGATTAAGAGGTCGTGGTGGTGCTGGATTTCCAACTGGAATGAAATGGAGTTTTTTAGCCAAACCTGAAGGTGTTCCACGTTATTTGGTTTGCAATGCAGATGAGTCAGAACCTGGAACTTTTAAAGACCGTTTTTTGATGTCACGCTTACCTCATTTATTGGTTGAAGGAATGATTACATCTAGTTATGCATTGGGTGCAAATACTTCATATATCTACATCAGAGGTGAATATTTCTACATTGTTTCTATTTTAGAAAAGGCTATAGCCGAAGCATATGCCAATGGATGGTTAGGAAAAAATATTTTAGGTACAGGTTACGACCTCGATTTGTATGTACATGTTGGAGCTGGTGCTTATATCTGCGGAGAAGAAACTGCATTATTAGAATCATTGGAAGGCAAACGCGGAAATCCAAGAATAAAACCTCCGTTTCCTGCAATTAAAGGATTGTATGAATGCCCTACAGTAGTTAACAATGTGGAAACCATTGCTGCTGTTGTCCCTATAATTAACAATGGTGGTGACGAATATGCAAAAGTGGGAATTGGAAGATCAACCGGAACCAAATTAATTTCAGCTTCAGGGCATATCAAAAAACCGGGTGTGTATGAAATAGAAATGGGGATCACTGTAGAAGATTTTATATATAGCGAAGAATATTGCGGAGGCATCCTTAACGATAAAAAACTTAAGGCCGTGGTAGCAGGTGGTTCTTCAGTACCTATTTTACCTGCCGATTTAATACTTACCACGGCAAATGGAGAAAAACGATTGATGTCTTATGAAAGCCTTGCTGACGGTGGATTTGCAACCGGAACGATGTTGGGTTCAGGAGGTTTTATAGTAATGGATGAATCAACCAATATTGCCAAGAACCTTTGGAACTTCACCCGTTTCTACCACCACGAAAGTTGCGGACAATGCAGCCCTTGTCGTGAAGGAACTGCATGGATGGAGAAAATATTGCATAAAGTATTGGATGGCCATGGCAATTTAGCTGATATTGACATGCTTTGGGACATCCAACGAAAAATTGAAGGCAATACCATTTGCCCACTCGGAGATGCAGCGGCATGGCCGGTAGCAAGTGCCATTCGTCATTTCCGCAGTGAATTTGAAGAATTGGTAAAAAATCCAGATAAACAAAAACATGTAAAATATTATTTCCATTGCAACAACCTTGATCCTGCAATGGCGTATAGTTCACTATAAAGCTTAACTTTAACATGGCAAAAGTAACCATAGACGGAATAGAAATAGAAGTGCCTGATGGAACAACCATCCTAAATGCAGCACGCATGATAGGTCCTGAGGTTGCCCCTCCTACTATGTGCTTCTACAGTAAACTAAAAACGAGCGGTGGCTATTGCCGCACGTGTTTGGTAGAAGTAACAAAAGGCTCTGAAAAAGATCCAAGACCAATGCCAAAATTGGTAGCCAGTTGCCGCACAGCTGTAATGGATGGCATGGAAGTGAAAAACGAAACTTCGGAAAAAGTAATTGATGCGCGCAAAGGAGTTGTTGAGTTTCTTTTGCTAAATCACCCACTTGATTGTCCTGTGTGCGACCAAGCTGGCGAATGCCACTTGCAAGACCTTAGCTACGAACATGGTAGTTACAAAACACGAACCGATTTTGAACGCAGAACGTTTAACAAAATAGATATTGGAGAAAAAATACAACTGCACATGACGCGTTGTATCCTTTGCTACCGTTGTGTTAAAGTTGCAGAGCAAATCACCGATGGACGAGTGCATGGTGTCATTAACCGCGGTGACCACGCTGAAATTTCTACTTATATCCAACAAGCTGTAGAGAATGATTTTTCGGGCAATATGATTGATGTGTGTCCTGTAGGTGCACTTACAGATAAAACATTCCGATTCAAAAGCCGTGTGTGGTTTACCAAGCCATACAAAGCACACCGCAATTGCGATAAATGCACTGGAAAAGTTACACTTTGGTATAAGGGAGAGGATGTATTGCGTGTTACAGGCAGAAAAGACCAATGGGGTGAAGTTGAAGAATTTATTTGCAATACCTGCCGTTTTGATAAAAAGAAAACAACTGATTGGACCATTGAAGATACCTATGATGTAAATCGTCATTCAGTTATTTCAGCCAATAAATACAAGCATTTGGTGAAACCCAAGGAATTTAAACTTAATGAAATTAAACAAATCGAAAGCTAATGGACTTCACTTTATTACTAGATAAAACGATTCTTATAGTAATCATTTTTGTAATCAGTTTGGGAATTGCAGCATACGCTACTTATGGCGAACGCAAAGTTGCCGCATGGCTTCAAGACCGAGTTGGCCCAGATCGTGCGGGCCCTTTTGGTTTATTGCAGCCAATTGCTGACGGGGTAAAAATGTTCTTAAAAGAAGAAATTATACCAAATACGTCTAACAGGGTATTATTTATTCTTGCTCCTGCTATTTTCATGATTACGGCATTGATGACCAGCGCAATTATTCCGTGGGGAAAATCATTTTATATCAATGGCCGTGAGTTTAGTTTGCAAGTTGCCAATCTCAATGTAGGTATGCTCTATATTTTTGCAATGGTATCCATTGGTGGCTATGGTATCATGATTGGCGGATGGGCTTCCAACAATAAATTTTCATTGATGGGTGCTTTGCGTTCTTCTTCACAAATGATTAGTTATGAACTTTCATTAGGTATGTCGTTGATTGCCTTATTGCTTATGTCAAATTCGTTGAACCTTCGCGACATCGTTGATATGCAAAAGTATGGCCATTGGAATGTCATTTATCAGCCATTAGGTTTCCTTATATTTATTGTGTGTGCATTTGCTGAATGCGGCCGTGCACCGTTTGATTTGGCAGAAAGTGAATCAGAATTGATTGGCGGATTCCACACCGAATTTAGCTCAATGAAATTGGGTTTATTCCTCTTTGCTGAATACATCCATATGTTTATTTCATCAGCATTAATCTCAACATTATATTTTGGCGGGTACCACTTTCCATTTATCGACAGCCTAAATCTTTCGCCAAATATTGCTGCTGCAGTGAGTGTGGGCGTACTCTTTGCAAAGATATTTTTCTTCATGTTTTTCTTTATGTGGGTAAGGTGGACATTGCCACGCTTTCGTTTTGATCAACTAATGAAACTTGGATGGCAGATTTTTATTCCACTATCCATATTAAATATATTAATAACCGGAGCTTGGATTACATTCTTTGACAAATAAAAAACCGAATCAAATCATGCAATCATTAACCAATAGATCGAAAGTTGTTGTAAAACGTGAGTTTAGCTTTGTTGAAAGCCTATACCTTCCTGCTGTATTTCAGGGCATGTTTATTACCATAAAACACCTCTTTAAAAAACCTGCTACCATCAAATATCCGGAAGAAAAACGCCCAATTGCACCTGTGTATCGAGGTATGCACGTTTTGAAGCGCGATGAGAAAGGTAGAGAAAACTGTACTGCATGCGGCCTTTGTGCAGTTGCTTGTCCGGCTGAAGCCATTACCATTGATGCAGCAGAGCGCAAACCAGGTGAAGAACACTTGTACCGTGAAGAGAAATATGCAGCAAAATATGAAATCAATATGTTGCGCTGTATTTACTGCGGACTTTGTGAAGAAGCTTGTCCCAAAGATGCCGTTTACTTAACAGATCGCATTGTACCTCCGGCATTTACCCGAGGCAATTTCATATTTGGAAAAGATGTTTTGGTGGAAGGAATCAATACAGCTGATAGGGTGAATATTGATAAACGCAAAAAGAAATACCAAATGGATGTAAATCTATAAGTGAATTTAAACGGATTAAAATTATAATTGCCCAATCAATGACACAGGCTTTATTTCTTATATTATCAGCATTAACCATTATTACAGCTACGCTCGTGGTTTTTTCAAAAAATCCCATGCACAGTGTTTTGTATTTAATTGCTTGCTTTTTCACCATTGCCGGACATTACGTTTTACTTAATGCCCAGTTCCTTGCCATTGTACATATCATTGTATATGCAGGCGCCATCATGGTTTTATTTCTGTTTGTGGTGATGCTTTTAAATTTGAATGCAGACACAGAACAGCATAAATCAATCAAATTAAAAGCGGCTGGTGTTATCGGTGGAGGCTTGTTGTTTGTTACCATACTTGCGTCCATGAAATCTGCATTGCCAGCTTATTATGAAATGCCGGCTCACTCCAATATTGGATTTGTAGAGGCTGTTGGACAACGCTTATTTACTGAATTTTTATTACCATTTGAAATATCATCTGTATTGTTTCTATCTGCCATGGTAGGTGCAGTGCTGCTTGCAAAAAGAGAAAAATAAACTATGGAAAATACTTCGCTAGCAATATCACACAATTGGTATCTCCTATTGAGCGCCACCTTATTTAGTATTGGAGTAATTGGTGTACTTATAAGAAGAAATGCCATTATCATGCTTATGTGTATTGAATTAATGCTGAATTCAGTTAATTTATTGATGGTATCTTTTTCTGCCTACAATGGCAATAATGAGGGTCAGGTATTTGTATTTTTCATCATGGTAGTGGCTGCTGCAGAAGTTGCAGTGGGCTTGGCTTTGTTGATGAGTATCTACCGAAACCTAGCTAGTACGGATATCAATGTATTAAACAAATTAAAATGGTAAGCCTAAGATGGATAAGATGACTTTTGACTTTGTTCCATATATTACCCCTACCCTCCTTATACTGCTATCACCATTGATTGGTTTCGCTATTAATGGATTGTTGGGCAAACGCGTTCCTAATCCGCTAAGTGGCTGGATAGCCACATTGGCGGTAGGTATTTCATTTCTTTGTTCGCTCATGCTATTTATAAATATACCTTCAGGGGCATTCACCATTGACTTGTTTGATTGGATTTCATTTGGCAATACATCGATTAGTTTTGGATTTCAAATTGATCCACTTACCATTACCATGTTGCTTGTTATTACAGGAATTGGTTCGCTCATCCATTTGTATTCCATTAGCTACATGCACGATGACGATGGATTTACCAGATTTTTCACGTACCTAAACTTGTTTATATTTTTCATGCTCATATTGGTAATGGGCAACAATTACCTGATGATGTTTATTGGCTGGGAAGGTGTTGGGTTATGTTCATACCTTTTAATTGGATTCTGGTTTAAAAATAACGAATACAACAATGCTGCAAAAAAAGCATTTATCATGAATCGTGTGGGTGACTTTGGATTTCTATTGGGAATGTTTTTTATGCTGTTTTATTTCGGCACATTGAATTATGATGGCGTAATTGATGCAGCAAAACAACTTGATACAGGAAATGGCATTATCACTGCAATAGCCATTCTGTTATTTATCGGGGCAATGGGCAAATCGGCACAGTTGCCACTATCAACCTGGTTGCCTGATGCAATGGCAGGACCAACTCCGGTTTCTGCATTAATTCACGCAGCAACAATGGTTACAGCAGGTATATATATGGTTGTTCGTTCCAATGTTCTTTATGCCATGTCGCCTATTGCTATGAATGTGGTGTTGTTTGCAGGGGTGTTAACTTGTGTATATGGAGCAGTAATTGGTTTGATGCAAATTGATATTAAAAAAGTATTGGCCTACTCTACCGTGTCGCAATTGGGATTAATGTTTGCTGCACTAGGTATTGGCGCATTTTCAAGCGGCATGTTTCATGTGGTAACACATGCATTTTTTAAGGCTTTATTATTCCTTGGTTCGGGTAGTGTGATTCATGCACTACATGGAGAGCAGGATATTCGTAAGATGGGTGGTTTGTCAAAGTATACCAAAATTACTTATATCACTTTCTTAATTGGATCACTTGCCATTTCCGGTATCTTTCCTTTTGCCGGTTTCTTTTCAAAAGATGAAATTTTGGCACACACATTTGAACATAATAAATTGGTTTGGATCATTCTTTCAGCCAGTGCCATGCTTACAGCATTTTATATGTTTAGGTTGGTATTTTTAACATTCAACGGCTCATTTAGGGGTACTGAAGAAACAAAGAAACATATACACGAGAGTCCTTTATTAATGACCATTCCGTTGGTTTTGCTGGCAATATTATCCATAGCCGGTGGCTTCATGGGATTGCCTGAGGGATTAGGTTTCACCAATAAGTTTGCAAATTACCTGGCGTATGTAACCGCACCCGGAAATGAAATTCTATCAGGTTCATCTCACCACATGAGCCATACTACGGAGATTGTCCTTATGGTTGTGGCATTTTCATTAGCCATACTTTCAATTTTTTATGCACGTAAGAAATATATTTCAGATAAACAGTTGCCACATGCCGAAGGCGAAATATTGCCATCAACACAAAAGATAGTTTACAATAAATTTTACGTTGACGAAATTTACGAGAAAGTTTTTGTAAAGCCGTTCATGGTTCTTTCTGATTTATTCCTTGTATTGATAGACAAACTAGTTATTGATTTAATCGTAAATGCTACAGCATTAATTACAGGAGCAAGTGGCAAAGTGCTTCGGTTAATTCAAACCGGAAATACCGGTTTTTACTTGTTTGCCATGATATTAGGAACCATTTTATTATTCATTATTAGATTGTTTGTATAAATGATAGTGCAATTATTACTCATACCCTTAATTGGCGCATTGGCCGTTTGGCTTTCAGGAGATAAATGGGCTTCACGCGTAGCGCTATTGTTTGCATTGGCCGAATTGGTGCTCACGTTTATGGCTTACAAAAGCTACTCTGCTTCGGGCGAAGCATTCTATTACTTCCGCGAATGGATTTCGGCACCAAAGGTTAGTTTGCACTTTGCAGCTGACGGTCTTACAATTGCCATGCTGTTGCTTACCAATTTTCTATTGCCCTTAATTATTCTATCTGCATTTAACCGCGAGATATCCAATAAACGCTCCTATTTTGCTTTGATGCTATCCATGCAATTTGCATTGGTTGGTGTCTTTATGGCAATGGATGGTTTGTTGTATTACATCTTTTGGGAATTGGCTCTTATTCCAATTTATTTCATTGCATTGCTATGGGGTGGTGTGAATCGGGTTCAGGTAACATTGAAATTTTTTATTTATACCCTTGCAGGCAGTTTGTTCATGTTGTTTGGCTTTGTGGCTTTGTATTGGTACAACCCGGCACATTCATTTGATATTCGTGAGTTATATAATAATAAGGTATGTGATTGCAACCAAGGCTGGCTATTTTGGATGTTCTTTATTGCTTTTGCAATTAAAATTCCGATTGTGCCTTTCCACACTTGGCAGGCTGATACTTACAAAGAAGCCCCAACACAGGGAACCATGCTTTTGGCAGGTATCATGCTAAAAATGGGGACGTATTCCCTTATTCGTTGGTTGCTACCAATCTTACCGAGTGGAGTTGCTGAATGGGGGCCACTTGCCATTACGTTATCTGTTATTGGTATTGTGTACGCTTCCATTATTGCCATCATGCAACGTGATTTAAAACGACTTTTTGCTTACTCATCAGTTGCTCACGTTGGATTAATTGCTGCTGGTATTTTCAGTTTAAACATTCAAGGACTTCAAGGAAGTGTTGTACAAATGCTTGCTCACGGTGTCAATGTCATTGGATTATTCTTTTGTGCTGATATCATTTCCAACCGAGTACAAACAAATAATATTGATGAACTGGGCGGAATCAGAAACATCGCACCAAGGTTTAATACCCTATTTTTAATTATTGTATTAGGCAGTGTCGCCCTCCCACTAACCAATGGCTTTATAGGCGAATTCATGCTTTTATATGGAGTATACAGCTACAATACCTGGCTTGCCGTATTTGCAACACTTACCATTATTTTGGGTGCTGTTTACATGCTTAGGATGTTTCAACATACCATGCTTGGAAACTTATCGGATAACGTAAAAGAGTTTACTGATTTGAAATGGAATGAATGGTTGGTGTTAGGAATAATTGCCATTGTAATTTTTGCAACCGGCTTATATCCAAAACCTATACTTGATTTAACAGAGCCTGTTATTTCAAAAATACTTTCACAAAGTTTGATTAAATAAATTTAACAGATACCAGGGCATCATAAATAATAAATAAAACGTGAATACATTACTCATAGCAACCGGATTAGGTTTATTCTGCTTGATAGCCGAACTCATCAATTTTAAGAAATTATTGATACCTGCCATTTTGCTTGGACTAGGCGTATTGTTTTATGTAACCATGGGACAATGGGGGCAAAATGCATTAGCCACCCTTGGTGGTCTTGATATGTCGCACATGATAGGTTTTGATAATTATGCATTGGCATTTTCGGGCCTTGCTATATTTATTACCGCTCTAATCTTTATGATGGCCCAGGATTACTATAAAACAGAGATGCACCATATTACCGATTATGCTGCGATTTTCTTATTTACGCTTACGGGTGCAATCGTTCTATTTTCGTTTAATAACCTTGCCATGTTATTTTTGGGAATTGAAATCGTTTCAATTTCCATGTACATCATGGCGGGTAGCCGCAAGTTTGATACGCGTTCCAATGAAGCGGGGTTCAAGTATTTTTTAATGGGAGCATTTGCTTCCGGTTTTTTATTGATGGGAATAGCTTTGGTTTATGGCACATCTGGAAGTTTTCAGCTCAATGCCATACATGAGTATGCTTCGTCAAATCAAATTTCTCCCCTATTTTATACAGGCATCGTATTTATGCTTGCTGCTTTCTTCTTTAAGGTTTCGGCTGTACCATTCCATTTTTGGAGTCCGGATGTATATGAAGGTGCGCCTGCATTGGTCACCACCATCATGTCAACATTGATAAAGATTACTGTTTTTGGCGCATTTTTTCGACTAATGGCGCTTGCATTCTCTAGTGTATATGCCGAAACACAAACTATTTTATTGGTTATAACCGCATTGACCATCACTACCGGTAACCTAATTGCTACGGCACAGCAAAGTTTTAAACGCATGCTTGCCTACTCGGGAATATCGCATGCCGGATTCATGTTGATGGCTATTCTTACCTTGAAATTTGATTCTGCGTCTTCGTTATTGTTTTATGCAACAACCTATTCTTTTGCCAATATTGGCGCATTTGCTATTGCCATTCCCGTTTTCTTTTTTATGAAACAAGAAAACATAGATGCATTTAACGGCTTGGCTAAAAAGAATGGTGCATTGGCATTTATATTGACTATATTCTTGTTATCAATGGCAGGTATCCCTCCGTTGGCAGGTTTTTGGGCTAAATATTATATTTTCTCTAAGGCCATTCAAAGTCAGCTTTACACCATCACACTGATTGCCGTAGTTAATTCCATCATTGGTGTGTATTACTATTTCAAAGTGATATTGGCCATGTATACCAAACAAGCCAACGAAACAAAAATTATTCCCACTCCTATGTTTTGGTCAGTAATTGTTACTTGTTTAATCATCACAGTTGTATTGGGACTGATGCCCGACACGTTGATGAACCTTTTATAATCAACACATGAGCGCTCATATCAAACATGCACGCGAAGTGATTGCCATTGAAATGCAATCGCTTGAATTGCTCTCCAAGCATATTGATAAGCAATTTGAACAGGCAATTGATGCCATACTTAAAACAAAAGGCAGGCTTGTGGTAACTGGTGTTGGCAAGTCAGGTATAATCGGTAAAAAAATTTCGGCTACTTTATCCAGTACGGGTACATCCAGCATGTTTCTACACCCGGTTGAGGCATTTCATGGCGACTTGGGAATGTTGCGCAAAGAAGATATCGTATTGGCCATTTCATATTCCGGTGAAACAGAAGAGTTACTTAAAATCATTCCCTATTTCAGGCAAAATAAAATTAAGCTAATTGGAATGAGTGGTAATCATGCATCAACGCTTGCAACTCATAGCGATTTTCACTTAAATATTAAAATAGAAAAAGAAGCTTGTCCACTAGAGTTGGCCCCTACTTCATCTACTACCGCCACATTGGTGTTGGGCGATGCCATTGCAGTGGCACTGATGAAAGCACGTCAATTTAAGTCTGAAGACTTTGCTCGTTTTCATCCTGGAGGATCACTCGGTAGGCGCTTACTTACCACAGTAGAGAATGTGATGCTCACCAAAAACTTACCTACCGTATCTGAAAATGCTTCACTAAAAGAAGTTATTAATACCATGAGTGCTGGTAGACTGGGTATGGCTATCGTTTTAAAATCAGATAAAATATCGGGTATTATAACAGATGGCGACTTGCGCAGGGCAATGGATAAGCATGGCGAAAAACTTTTCTCCATGAAAGCTGTGGGCATTATGACCAAACAGCCAAGAACGATATCCAAAGAGGTGAAAATGGCCGAAGCAGAAGAACTGATGACGAAGCATAAAATTACCTCACTACTCGTTGAAGAAAAAGGTAAATTAATTGGTGTAGCGCAGATTTACAGTGTGAATTTGTAAAACAAGTTTAATACCAAATAATTCATCTAAACTCTTCTCGCTATCCATTTAGATACTGCATATTAATTGTTTTATATATTACATATAAAACAAAATCCAGCTTATAAAACCTATGAGTTCTTTAGATGGTAGGTGAAGTAATTAACCGAAAGTACTCATGGTAATCCCAACTGTCATTTCCATACCAGCATCCATCATAGGTATATACCAACTTTATGCTCAATGCGGTGAAAATAAAACAAACCAATAAAACAGTGTATCTTAATTTTGGTATATGCCAGATATTGTTTAGCAAGAAAGTAAAGGAAATAACAAAGAGAGGAAAAAAATCAATATAACCTCGGTGGCCTAATCCACAACCCAACATCCAACTCCACCAAGAAGCATAGAGATAAGTGGCAGTTATAATCACCAATAAAATGGCAATTGATTCTTTTGGCTTAGTCTTTCTTAGAAGTAGTAAGCCAAATATACTAAACAAGTGAACGGGATGATAAAGAAGCCATCCGTTTTCAAATGCAAATAAAACTTCTTTAATTTTTGGTGCGGTTAAATAAATAAATGATTCATTTCCATAAGAAAAAATAAAGAAAGATCCTGATAGATAATGATAGTAAAGTAACTGTGGAAAAATGGGTATTGCTGCACTTGCAGCCATGATAAAAAGATTTCGAAAAGTAAGTAACCTAAAATTAAACGCGCACCCAATAAAAAAAACAAATGGCACAAATAGTAAATTCAGTGGCCTTAATGCAATCATAAGTCCGGCAGCCAATCCGGTGCCTATTGCAAGTTGTAATGTATTTGTTCGGTTAAGTGATTGACTTAATAGCAAAAGTAAAGCCGTTGCGAAAAAAGAATAAACATGTGAAAGACCAGATTCGGCTATACCATAGTAGTACAAATTCGTACCCAATAAATAAATAGCCAAAGATATGAGCACGATTTTCTCTTTAAAATATGATCGCAAATATTGAAACATAGCTATGAGTCCTAATAACAAATAAGTTACTGCGGCTAAATTTATAGCAGTGTGATAAGGCCTTGAATATCCTGTTGCATTGTTTGGTTCCTGCAACAGACACCAAATATGTGCAGAAAGAAAAAAGGGAGTTTGAAGCAACGCAACTCCATATGGATATTTGGTAAATACTTTTCCGGATTCGCGATTTAATGTAAATCCTTCACCCGTTTTAAACTCAATACTATCAGGAAATTGTTTGGCATCAAACTGATAAAGAAAAGTTGAAGGAAGATAAACGTGATATCCTGCCTTATCGGAAAATATCTCACTGTGGTAATTGTACATATGACCATGCCTATGCCTATTTAGCGTTGCAAAAATCAGCAACCCAAAAACGACCAATGTCAGTATGATATAACGAAGATTAAGTAACCCGCTGCTTGGATCTTGAAACGTTGAATTCTCATTCCTGAAAGGTTTCCTGGGATTTAACATTGATTTGAAATTTTATATTTACTTTTTGTTCACTTGTTTTCTGTGGCATATCAAAATTCTATAAATCCTCAAAATTTATGGAAACTTAGACATCTACCTTTTTATTGAAAGATTACTGCAATATAAAAAATCTATATATAAACTATCGTTCTATTGAATTGAATTGATATGAATTGTGTTTATTTAATGAATGCCTTAACCATTTCATCCAACAACTGGTTGCATGATCTTTTTAGCATTTCATACACCTCTTCAAATTCCTTCATACCATCATAATAAGGATCAGGAACATCTGCCCCCGTTTCTACCGTATCATAGTCACGCATTTTACATACAATGGTTTGGGTTTCGGCTGTAGCATATTGTTTCACAACAAGCAGGTTGGCATCATCCATAGCAATAATATAATCGAACAGAAAAAAATCTTCAGGAACAAATGCCCTTGCACGGTGCGTAAGCCTAATACCATTTTGCAAACAAACCTGCATAGTGCGCTTATCGGGTAATGAACCAATATGATAAGATGCTGTACCAGCTGAATCGCACGTAATCTCATCATCAAGACTTCGTTCACTGATAAGTTTATTCATGACCCCTTCTGCCATTGGCGAGCGACAAATATTTCCAAGGCAAACGAAAAGTATTTTTTTCATGTAATTGCAAAAAAAAGAGACTGTCGATAATGGACAGCCTCTTTATGAAAAAATAATTGAAAATTTATTTAGCTAAAGCCATATCCGAAGCACCTAGCGCTTTGATGGTAGCCATGCTTGCATTTGCACTGAAAGAAAATGCACTTCCATCAGGTCGATAAGCGGTTACGACTCCTGATTTTTCATCAAAGGAAATTGCTTTTCTTTCTACGCCTTCAATTACAAATGATGCTGACTTGGTTTCAGGATTAAATATAATTGATTGCATAGCACCTTTCTTGTCACCTGTAAGTTGCACCACATCAAAACGGTTTTTGGTAGCTGTGATTTCATAATCTACTCCACCTTTGCTTACAATTTGTTTTTCAACTTCGCCTTCATTCATAGCCATTGGATTTGAGCCTGTCCAGAATTCGATGAGATTTAAAATAAAGAAATCAATTGTGATGGTGATAGCATAAACAAAGCCCAGAATCCAGAATAGCAAGTTGTCAATAAATTTGTTTCCTGTTGCAGATTCATTCCAGTTGTAAACTTTTTTGGTAATGCCCCATGAACCCATGCAGCTTGTTTGTACCATGCTGATTCCTAGAAGCAGCGTAGCCATTAAGATAGAAGTAGTTTTTTTCATATTTTTTTAATTTGAATCTACAAGTTAAAAGTAGAATTTAAATAATCAAAAAAAAGCCCTCCAAATATTGGAAGGCTTTGAAAATGAAGTGTTATATTTATTATTTATCACCCTCTAAAAAAGGATAACGATAGTCAGTGGGTGGTACAAAAGTTTCTTTAATGGTGCGTGTGCTCACCCAGCGCATTAGGTTTTGCATGGCTCCGGCTTTATCATTTGTGCCACTGGCACGTGCCCCACCAAATGGCTGCTGGCCTACAACGGCTCCGGTTGGTTTATCGTTGATATAAAAATTACCGGCTGCATTACGCAAATAATGTGTAGCCTTATCAATCGCATAACGATCCTGTGCAATAACCGCACCTGTTAAAGCATAGTCAGATGTTGTATTTACCAATTCAAGAGCTTGGTCAAACTCATTGGCTTCATAGACATACACCGTAAGCACAGGCCCAAACAATTCCTCACACATGGTGGTGTATTTAGGATTATTGGTAACGATAATGGTTGGTTCAATAAACCATCCTTTGGATTTGTCGCACCCACCTCCTACAATGATTTCGCATGATGCATCTTTTTTTGCTGCATCAATATATGCAGCAAGTTTATCAAATGATTTTTCGTCAATTACTGCATTCACAAAATTGCTAAAATCCTCTGTAGGCCCCATTTTAAATGTTTTAACCGTTGCCACTAATTTCTCTTTAAGCGCAGGCCATAAATTTGATGGAATATAAACCCTAGATGCAGCCGAACATTTTTGGCCTTGGTATTCGAATGCGCCACGTACAATAGCTGTATTGCAGACGTTTACATCAGCACTGTGATGGATAAGAATAAAATCTTTACCACCTGTTTCGCCTACAATTCGAGGGTAGGTTTTATACTTGTGAATATTGTTGCCAATGGTTTTCCAAATATTTTGAAAAACGGCTGTTGAACCTGTGAAGTGAATGCCTGCAAAATCAGCATGGTTGAAAATAACATCTGCCGCATCTGGTCCCGAAGGATAAATAAGGTTAATAACACCATCAGGTACACCAGCAAGTTTAAAAATTTCCATGAGCACATTTGCTGAATACACTTGTGTATTGCTAGGTTTCCAAACTACCACATTGCCCATCATGGCAGCGCTGGTTGGCAGGTTGCCTGCAATGGCTGTAAAATTGAAAGGTGTTAGCGCATAAATAAATCCTTCGAGCGGCCTGTATTCAAGTCGGTTCCAAATTCCTTTTGCCGATTGTGGTTGATCTTGATAAATCTGAGTCATGAAATACACATTGAAACGCAAGAAATCAATTATCTCACAAGCCGAGTCAATCTCTGCTTGGTAAGCATTCTTACTTTGGCCCAACATGGTGGCTGCATTTAATTTTGCACGATAAGGTCCGGCAATCAGATCGGCTGCTTTTAAGAAAATAGAAGCACGTTGCTCCCAAGGCATATTTTCCCAGTTTTCTTTTGCAGCAAGTGCCGCATCTATAGCCTGTTTAATATGTTCTTTATTGCTGATGTGAAAATGACCTAACTTGTGCTGGTGATCATGCGGACAACGAAGGTCCATGGTATTTCCACTTCTTACTTCTTCATTTCTAATATACATTGGGATATCAAGTTGCTTGCTACGACCTTCTGCAAGGGCTGCTTTCAAAGCTGCTCGTTCAGCACTTCCGGGAGCATAATTCAGTACTGGTTCGTTAACTGGTACTGGAACATTAAAAAAACCGTTCATATGATAATTTTCGTTTAATAAATTTTGAATAGGGATGCAAATATAGAAATTTGGTAGTCAGTAACACGAATGGTTAATTATACAGCCCACTCTCAAAACCTTCATCAACTTTATGAATCGTGCGGTTATCGGCTGCTTCGGTTGCCAATTGATCGCAGCGTTCATTTTCTTTATGTCCTGCGTGGCCTTTAATCCATTTAAATTGGATGTGCTGGTGTTTTGCTGCGGCAAGATATAACCTCCATAAATCAGCATTTTTTTTTCCTTTAAAATCTTTAAGAACCCAACTGTTGAGCCAACCTTTTTCTACTGCTTCACATACATACTTCGAATCCGTATGTATGCGAACATAAAGTCCTTTCATTTTGAGTGCTTCTAAGGCAGTAATTACGGCTAACAATTCCATGCGGTTATTTGTAGTGAGTCGAAATCCGCCACTCATTTCTTTTTCATGTTTTCCTGAGCGCAAAATGGCACCAAAACCACCGGGCCCCGGATTGCCTCTTGCTGAACCGTCTGTATAAATATCTACCTGCAATGATTTACTTCTTACTTACTGTTTTTTCTGTTGGCATGGTGCCAAATATGTAATCCCACAACATGGTTGATACACCAAATGCCTTGTCTTCAAATTTGGGATTATGGTGTTTGTGGTGGTGTTCCCAGAAAAATTTAAAAGGTTTTATTGGTTTGTAAGCATGAACAATAAAATGGATGGTGGTGTAAAATAAATATCCCGATAACAAACCTGCCAAAAAGATAAACACGTTTTCTCGCAAGATGATCCACCAAAAGGTGAGAAAAATAAGAAAAATGATTGTTCCGGGTAAAGGAGGCATGAGTAAACGCTCCCTATCTCTTGGGAATTCATGGTGAATACCATGTATGATGTATTGAAAACGTGAGGCAGGAATATGAAACAAAAAACGATGAAGCATGTACTCCTTAAGTGTCCAAATAAGCACCCCGAATAAAAAAAAGATGATGGAAGCCGTGAGATTGACGTTATTCATCCAAAAGCACCAAGCCATAAATGAACCATAAGTAAGTATGTGCAAAACTGGATTGGTTTTGGTAAATACTTCAAGAAATTTACTTTGGAACATTGTCCCTTTTTCTTCTTTATTTTTTAAACTTTCTAAGGCCATAACGGTAAATTGAGAAGGTTATAAAACTACACAAATTTATGATTTAATATGTGAGGTTGATAACAAATCGTTTCCATTTCTGGTATTTCTTGAATAATATTCATGCTGTTAAGATTGAATAAAATCTTTTTAAAACTTTCGGATTCTATTTGCGGAGCGCATGCATATTCCAATTCTTTAAACCATTGCTGAGCATCCTCTGTTTTTATACCATAGCGAGTTGCCACCAATTCAGGTGCTTGTACATTATTCATTAACAGCCAGCAATGCAAGTTTATAATATTCAATAATTCAGTAATGGCATTTGCGTTTTTCTCAATAAATTGAGTGGTAGCAGCAATAACAAAACAAGGCCAAGGGGTAACACATTCACCAATCATTCTGAATTCACCTGCATCAACCAATGGTTTGGTTGTAAATTTTTCCCATAAAAATAGCTGAGCAGTATCTTCTTTAAGTGCTTTGCGTGCTCCTTCCATATCACCTACCACAACAAAATCATGATCAGAAAGCTGAAATCCATTATTTCTGGCATTTACATAGGCCATCAAATGAGAGCCTGATTTATACCTACTGATGGCGTATTTTTTTTCGGGCATATCAGCAATGGATAGTATCGAAGAAGTTGCATGAACGAAAATACCCCAATGCAATGGTGAATTCACATAGAACTGCAAAATCTTACTTGGATTTCCTTGCATGATATCTGCTACAATGCCTTCAGTTAGCCCAATTGCAAAATCTAAATCGCCATTTCTTAACGATTTGCACATGGCTCCTGTTCCTCCCGGAACATCTTGCCATTCTACATCAAAACCAGCTTCAGCAAACGAGCCATTCTCTATGGCCATATGCCAAGCAAGGTTAAAGTGTTCAGACACTCCGCCAACTCTAATTGTGAGCATACTTGAATTGTTACTAATTGTTTGCAAAATTACGTTTTTACTTGTCTACACAAGTATTATTTACCTTATGTTTAATGATGCTTAAACACGAGAACAATTAAAATTGTTTATATGTATAATTTTAGGAACAAGTTTAAAACGCAACAATTATTTAATAAATATTATACACTATCATTAGGCTACATTTGTATCATATGTCGCAAACTATCCATTTTAAAAGCAACTTACCGGAAGAAAAACAATTCTGGAAAGCACTACGCAAAAATGTAAATACCTATTTCGAAACCAACAATATTTCACCCAAAGCAAATACGGAAATGGTCATAAAAACCATTATGATGATGCTGGCCTATTTTATTCCGCTATGCTGCGTTTTTTATTTACCATCAAGTATACTCACCGGATTAATCCTGGTAATCATTATCGGGTTTGCCAAAGCAGGTATAGGTATGAGCGTAATGCATGACGCATTGCATGGCGCTTACTCATCAAAAAAATGGGTAAACAAATTGGTTGGCTCATCCATGTATATGATAGGCAGCAATGTATTTAATTGGAAAATACAGCACAATATCTATCACCACGCCTACACAAATATTGACGGGCTTGACGAGGATATACAAACACGATGGATTATCCGATTAAGCGAATATACTCCACTCAAACCCATTCATCGTTTTCAGCATATTTATGCATTCGTGTTGTATGGTTTAATGACTTTCTCAATGCTCATCAGCGATGTAACACAACTCATCAGTTACAACAAACAAGGACTTACACAAAAACACGGTGGCAAGTCGAAAAATGAATTGGGTAAAATGCTGGCGGTTAAATTCATCTATCTGTTTATTATGATTGCTCTGCCATTATTAATTACTGATTATCGTTGGTGGCAGGTACTCATCGGTTTTACCATCATGCACTGGATTGCAGGTTTCATTCTGTCGTTGGTATTTCAGCTGGCACATATTGTGGAAGGCGCGCACCAACACGAAGGACACGGCACTGTTGATGTTGAGAATGAATGGGCTGTCCACCAAATGCTTACCACAGCAGATTTTGCCCCAAAAAACAGATTACTCAACTGGTATGTTGGCGGATTAAACTTTCAGGTGGTGCATCATTTGTTTCCGCATATCTGTCATGTGCATTATCCAAAACTTGCCATTATTGTGGCCCAAACTGCAGCAGAATATGGCATTTCATATAATATCAAACCTACCTTAACATCAGCCATTCAATCTCATATTGTGCGCATGAAGGAACTGGGCTCGGGCAAAACGGCTATGGCCATTGTATGAGCACAACATAAAGGTATAATTATTAGATAAGCATTAACTTCGTTTCCTAATTTATTACATCTTGCCATTTAATTTTGCTGCCATACAACTTCCGGTTGTTGAAGTCATTCCCGAAGTATTATCATTACTTGAAACAAACAATACGCTTATTATAAACGCGCCTCCCGGTGCAGGGAAAAGTACAATTATCCCGCCTGCATTGTTGGAGCAGCAATGGTTGCATGGCAAAAAAATCATCATGCTTGAGCCTCGTAGGCTTGCTGCAAAAAGCATTGCTGCACGTATTGCAGATTTATTGAATGAACCGGTGGGTGAAACTGTTGGATACCGTATCAGATTTGAAAGCAAGGTGAGCAGCAATACCAAACTTGAAGTGGTAACCGAAGGAATTCTTACACGCATGCTTCAATCAGACAATGCACTTGAAGAGGTAAGTATCGTGATATTTGATGAGTTTCATGAACGGAGCCTGCATGCAGATTTAGCTTTGGCACTTTGCCGTGAAGCCCAGCAAGTGCTTAGACCCGACTTGCGTATCATGATTATGTCGGCTACACTGAATATGCCTCAACTTACCTCTTTGCTTAAATGTCCAGTTGTAATAAGCGAAGGCAAGCAATATCCTGTAGAAATAAAATATACGGGAGATAATGATACGATGCTTTTGCCCGAACTAACCGCCCGCACGGTGATAAAAGCAATGCAAGAAAATGAAGGAGATGCCTTGGTATTTCTACCCGGTGAAGGCGAAATCAAAAAAACTGCTGAGCTCTTATCCAAAGAACTTCGTGAATTTTCAATTCATCCATTGTATGGCATGTTGCCTTTTGGCGAACAACAAAAAGCTATTATGCCCAATAAAAGCGGCAATCGCAAAGTGGTTCTTGCCACTTCCATTGCTGAAACCAGTTTAACCATAGAGGGTGTAAGAATTGTCATTGATACAGGCTTTGGCCGTATTTCCCGTTTCAATCCCGCATCGGGTTTATCACGACTTGAAACCGTGATGGTGACAAAAGATTCGGCTGACCAGCGTGCAGGACGTGCAGGCCGATTAAGTGCTGGTGTTTGTTACCGCATGTGGACAAAAGCTACACATGAACGACTTATCGAACACCGAGTGCCAGAAATAATGGAAGCCGACCTCACTCCGCTTATGTTGGAAATGGCCATGTGGGGTGTGCATGATATTGAAAAACTAACTTGGCTTACTCCACCGCCCAAAGCAGCAATAGCTATGGCAATTGAAACACTTGAGCAACTCAATGCAACTGAAAATAGGTTGATAACCGATCATGGAAAAGCATTGCACGCCCTACCCTGCCATCCACGCATTGCACACATGTTGCTCAAAGCAAAAGATGATGCTGCTGTGGCCCTAGCTGCCGACATTGCAGCCATTCTTGAGGAGCGAGATTCGTTACCTAAAGAATCAGGTATTGACATCAACCTGCGTATCGAATTGTTGAGAAGAGCAAGAAACAATGGAAAAATCATAGGTCGCTTGTCACGCATTGATAAAATATCGGCTCAATACCGCAACATGCTGAATGCCGAAGTCGACAATGGCCCTATTGATGTACACGAAACAGGTTTGTTACTTGCATTTGCCTATCCTGAACGCATTGCTTGTGCCCGCACCGGAAACAATGCCCAGTTTCAATTAGCCAATGGCAAAATTGCCACAGCCGGCCACCGAGACGACCTGGCAAACGAGCCTTGGCTTGCCATTGCCAATATGGATGCGCGCGATGGATTAGGAAAAATATTTTTAGCAGCACCACTCAATCCGAAGGATTTGCTGCCTATGGTGAAAGAAAAAACAACACTAATATGGGATATTAGAAAAGGAGGCTTGCAAGCAAGCAAAGACTTGCGCATTGGTAGTATTGTTTTAAAATCAACTCCAATTAGAGATTTAAAATCTGAAGAAGTTAATCAGGCTATAAAATCTGTTTTGCAAACCGATGGGAAGCAATTGCTAAATTTTGATGAACATACAGAGCAGTTGCAAAACCGCATACTGAGTTTGCGCAGCTGGAATAAGGATGAGTCTTGGCCAGATATGAGCACATCAACCCTGCTAGCCGGAAACTTTGAGTGGCTGTTGCCACTTGCAATAGGTGCACGTAAAAACGATGACCTGAAGCGCATCAATCTTACCGAAGCCATTAAGAGCATACTAAGTTGGGAACAACAACAACAATTAGAAAAATTGGCACCCGAAAAAATAACTGTACCGAGTGGTTCAACTATTCCAATTGTATATTTTGAAAATGGTGACACCCCGGTTTTATCTGTAAGATTACAAGAAGTATTTGGCATGGCCGATACACCAAAACTAAATAATGGAAATACACCTGTTGTCATGCACCTGCTTTCACCGGGATTTAAACCTGTGCAAGTAACCAGCGACCTGCGCAGTTTTTGGAACAACACCTATTTTGAAGTAAAAAAAGAACTGCAACGCAGATACCCAAAACATGCCTGGCCCGATGAACCCTTGGAAGCCAAAGCAGTGGCAAAAGGTGGGGTGCGGAAGTAATTGATGAGCTTAAAGAATCAATTTGAACTTCCTAACCTTTTATTGATTATTTGGGGATAAATTTATATTCGTGTTATGAAACTACGCATAAAAGGAAATAGCCTACGACTACGTGTAACCAAGCCCGAGATAAATCAATTTGCTGAAACGGGATTGATTGAAGAGATTACACATATTGGCATGCATCAACTAGTGTATCAACTTAAGAAATCAGCCACACACAACCAACTTGCAGCCGAAATGACGGGAACAACCATAAGTGTGTTAATGCCTGAGAAAATGGCCAATGAGTGGACTTCAACTGAGCGTGTGGGTTATGAAAACAATATGCCATTGCCAAATGGGGATTCTTTATTCCTTTTGCTTGAAAAAGATTTTAAATGTTTGGATAATACCAACGAGGACCAAAGTGATATGTATGACAATCCCTTGGCAGAGCTTCATAAATAAGAATCAAAATACCACTTTCCAATAATTCTTTCGACCATATTTTCCCCAATCTTTCATTGCTGCATCCAATTCTTTTAGCATAGCTTCTTGGTTAATGGATTGAGATTTTTTATTCCATTTAAAGGCTAAATCTTCCTCTGAAACGGGAACTCCTTCTACACTGATGGCAAAAAAGGTATAATGTATCATAGGTATTACTACGCCCAAAATCATACCTGGAAGCCCTGAAAAACTTTCCGGCCCAGAACTAACAGGAATCTCTTCTGTATAAAATGCAATTACATACATTGAATCATACAGAATGGTAGTTGCTTTACGACAATTAAAACCTGCAATTTCTCTATACTCACCAGTAATTTTCCATTCATACTGAGGTATTGAGTCTTCAATTAGGTATATTTTTTCATAAACCGTTTTTTGTTGTGTCATTCGGTTATCTTTAAATACTTTCATCACCACATTATCAAATGCAATGCGCCAATAGTATGAGCTTATTAATTTATTTTCTTCTTCTTTAAGCAAAGTATATAGAGATTGATTGTTATTAAAACTTAGTTGCATATAATCAACCCTGTATCTGGGTACTTGATTCTTTATTTGATTATACCATTGTTTTGAATCCTCTTCAATTTGCTTATGCAGGTTCTCTTTGCGTTCATAGGTAATTTTTCCCTGCAAAATGACTTTCTGAGCCTCAAGTTTGTGACACAAACAGAAAAACAAAATCAGTAAACTTATATTACTCTTCTTCATCATTAATGCTGTTATTAGGAAATTGCCATACTAGTCTAAACAATAAATACCGTTGCAAAACAGTGTAAACATGCTCATTCACGAAGTTTGATGAATTTTGTCGCTCAAACCCTAGATTTTCGTTTAATAAATCAAAACCTTCAATTGAAAGTATTAGCTTTTTGCTCTTAAGAAACTTATATGATAATGAAGCATTTAATATAGTAGTATTTAGGTTTCGACTAAACTCTTCTGTTTGTTGCCGAATATTAAATATGCAAGATGAATTGAACTCCATTCGTTTAGAAAAAAAATACCGAAGGTCGAACTCATATGTATTTAACCAATAGTTTGTGGTGATATCTTGACGAAGAGATGATGTATTTGAGTTAAAACCCCAATCGGCATCCGCGCCTATTTCTAGCTTTTCATCAAGGTAGTAGTTTATTGATGTACCGAAGTTTACGGTTCCATAGTTATTTATATTCTCAAGTCCGTTCAAATAGTTAATATTTCTACTTAACCTAGGGCTTGAATTAAAGGAAATGTCGGTGTTAAGTTTCTTGAGTGAGAAACTATAGTATATCCATGACCAAAGGCTATAGTTTCCATTGGTATTTATGGTTTTAATGGTTCTTACACCATTTGCATCAATTCTTTCACTACTTGAAAAATCATCATTGTGTTGACTAAGGCCAATATTGGCATAGAAACTCCGCCCGCTAATTGGCTTATAAGAATTATACGTTATACGAAACTGGTTAGTAAAACTTTGTTTAAGTAGTGGATTGCCTTCTCTAATGAGTAAAGGGTTAGTATAATCTTGTAAAGGTTGCAATTGGTCTATACCTGGCTGATCTGTATAACCATAATAATTAAAGCTTAGGTTGGTTGTATTTTTTATTTTGTAGTTCAATGTAGATACAGGGAAAAAATTATAAAAATATTGATTATAAACTTGTTCGTTATCTAAATTAACCTGAACCATATCT
Organism: uncultured Bifidobacteriaceae bacterium; assembly: GCA_964429245.1. GTDB lineage: Bacteria > Bacteroidota > Bacteroidia > UKL13-3 > UKL13-3 > CAYSBE01. Next base: position 24,598 of record CAYSBE010000023.1, read on the forward strand.
GTGTATGATACCTTTCCACCTATATTGAAGGTGAGTTTTTTTGTAACATACTTCAACGATATTCCACCTTTGTTTAAGTATACTTCATAGTCGAAATTATTGCTTAAACTATCTACGAATACATTATATTTTTCTCCACTATTTGCATTTACATTTCGCCCTGTTCTATCCTTTATATTTTTAAATTCGTAATCAAATACCAAAAAGGTATTCTTAAGTATAGGTTCAGTGTAGCCTGCTTTAAGTGTTACAGAAGTGTTTTTATCTATAACAGATTGCTCTTGATCTAAAAATGAAGTTGATGAAACAGAGCCTAATGTATCGTAGTAATTCAGTTCAGAGCGCACTATCCCAATATTATCTCTATCAACTAAACTAAAATTCATCTCACTCGAAAAAGTGCGTCCTTTTTTTGCAAACTTATGTTGCCAAATAAGATTTGAGTTCAAGTCAAATGAATTACCTTCACTGCTATTAAATCGCATATTATTGTTTACCCTAGCATTGTTGCCATTTAAATTCTCTGATAATAGCCTTGATTCACTTTTCTTTACAGACTGGTTCGCATTAAATCTAAATTTTAGTGTATTCATGGAATCCAGCTTCAATGCATAGTTCAATGAAATTCCATTTTTGTCACGCGTACTTTCTACATCTCTAATTTGGTTATTAAAATATAGTGTGTCAGGTAAAATATATTTGGTGTAATTGTTGTCAAAACCACTGGTCTGCTGGTTCATTTTTGTAATTGTGATACCATACTTATGCGTTTCCCCTTTGAGTTTATCCGAATAGTGAACACCGGAATTAATAGTACGAGGCACACCAATCTGTTCAAAGTCTTGATCAAATGATGAAAAAGAATAAAAATAGCCGCCTTCTTCATCATATTCGTATCCATTTCCACCTCCGTACTTTTCACTTTCGTCCCAATCCAATTCTTGTCGATTGGTATTATTTACAAGTAAATAGGCTGACAGCTTTCTGTTATTATTAAAAGTATTAACCATACCTTCCTCTTCATATCTTTCTTCAGTTCCAGCACTCAATCCTATTTTTCCGAAATATCCCTTTCTTGCATCTTCTTTGAGTTGCAGATTAATGGTTTTTTCCTTTTGTGCATCATCAATCCCCGTAAATGCTGCCTGTTCAGTTTGCCCATCAAAAACTTGTATTTTCTCTACATCTTCTGCCCTAATATTTCTAGTAGCTCTAGTTGGGTCATTTCCGAAAAACTCTTCACCATCTACCAACACCTTTTTTACTTCTTGCCCTTGTGCAGTTATATTACCATTTCTGTCAACTTTAATACCGGGGAGCTTTTTCATCAGTTCTTCAACAGATGCGTTCTTATTTGTTAAAAAACTATCAACTAAATATTCAGTGGTATCGCCTCTGATGCGAATAGCATTTTGCTTTTCTTTAATCACCACTTCATTCAACAAATTGGCTCTTCCTATCAGGTTTATTTCTCCAAAATCTATTGCCGTATCTGTATCATCAACCAACAAGTAATCTTCATAGTCAATAAACCCTGAGCGACTTATCAATAGGGTGTATCTTCCTTTAGTAATATTGCTAATATGAAAACTTCCATCTGTGCGTGTAAAGGTAAATTTAAATAAAACAGAATCTGATTGCCTGATAACAGAAACAGACCCATATGCCATAGAAGTAAAGTTCAGGGAATCAATAATCCTGCCTTTTACATTTGTCTGGGCATTCAGATGCAAGGCCCAAATAGAAACCAAAATGAAGAGT
>CAYSBE010000024.1:0-25909 GCA_964429245.1 uncultured Bifidobacteriaceae bacterium
GTATATAACCTCAGAGAACTGGGAAAAATTACAACTGCTGATTTGAATTCCATTATTCCGCTTAGTGCTGATGAAATGATGAGTGTGGAAGATATGCGGGTTAGGTTAACAAATATAAGCAAGGCAATAACCCTTGGAAACAATAATGATTTCCATACAGATGTGGCCATCAATACAACAAAAGGATTGGTAGCGCTTCATACAAAAGTGTTAAGTATTGAAGGTGAAACGGTATTGGTGAAAGAAGGTTATGGCATTCCAATCAGTTGTATCTATTCTTTGGATATGACAAAATAATATTAGCATTTTAAAACTGAATATAGTTTAAGCACATTAAAAAGAAACCCCGAGAAGAAACAATCTTTTCGGGGTTTTTAGTTTATGCTTCAAGCAGATGTATTATTGACCGGTAAGCATTTGGTAGCGTTGCATGCATTGCTGCGCTTCATTGGTCTTACCCATTTGTTGATATACATTGCCCAGCAATTGATAAGCTTGGGCATAACGGTCGTTTATTCCTAAACACAAGAGTAAATTTTCTTCTGCTTTTTTAAGGCTATTGGTATTGGCATAGGCAAATGCCAGATTATAGTAAAACTCAGGCACACGATTGCCTCCATTTTTTATGCCACGCTCAAGGTATTTTATGGCACCATAGTAATCGGTTTTATTGAGTAAAATAGCAGAGGCATAATAATACGGATCTGAATAATTTACTTTTAGGGCCATTGCTTTATCAAAATAAGTAAGCGCTTTTGAAAGGTCTTTTTTACCGTTTGCATACACGATGCCCATTTCATTATAGGCGGTGTAATTTTCAGGAAAAATTTCAATGGCTTTTTCAAGCATCATGATGGCTGTATCTGCACTTTGCTTGTTCCAGTAAGATGTGCCTAGCATACGCCAAGCTTCTTCATCTATTGGACTGTATTTTGTGGCTTCGGTAAAATACCAAACAGCAGAGTCATAGTCTTTGCGCATCCATGCATCATATCCATTCGGCATCAGATAATTCTCGCGCTTTACAACTGCACATAAAGGAGCACCATCAGCCTCTACTACATATACAGTGCCTTTCGGAGGAAATCCCCCGTTTAGCAATTCATTGGCCGAATACGTTCGGGTGGAGAGTATGGCATAATCCCAGCGTGGTTTTTGTTCTTCATATTCCCTCATCCATTGAAAGCGAAGTGCAGGATTAATTTGGTGTGCATAGTATGATGCCGTAAGCGGTTCGTTGTTGATGCCAATTAGAACCGAATCGTTGGGATGCTGCTTGGCAATCCATTCTCCTGCTTCACGACAGGCATTTGAATAATAATCGAGTTCATATTTGCCATAAGCACCTTTGGTACCTCCTGCCAATTCATTAAAATACACAGCTTGGTTCGGATTGTATTTCACCATCCATATTAAAGGCAAAGCACAGAGTAAAATAGGTAATGCCGCCAGGTATTTTGTAGTAAGACGAGATAGCGATTCCCAACCCAACGCTGCAGCTGCCGCTATGGATGGGTAGATAAAAAGGTAATGTCTCCAGCCATTGTAGTAGTACAGACTTTTATACTCGGCATACACAATAGGAAACAAAACCGTAAACAACAACAGCAGATACAATGTTGCATTGTATCGCAATTTGCTTACCAAAGGCAATAATAAAAATACCAATGTCACTCCACCCAAAACTGCAAGCGGTGAATTGATGATGATAAATTTGGGCAAGTAATACCAGGGAACATTTGCCATATAAATTCTGGCACCTTCAAATAGTTCATGGTTATAAGTAAAATAGGCACCTTCGGTTGACTTCTTAAATGCTTCATACCATCCCGTTAATATTTCTTGCTGTGCAAAAGGCCACAACGATACCGAAAGCATATGTCCGATTACCAATATTGCTGCAAATATTTTCGCATATGGCACAATCATTTTTATTGCAGCTGTAGATCCTTCTTTTTTGAAAAATTGCAACCAATGTATTCCCATAAACATCGCTGCGTAGGCATACAATAAGATACCACCCACACGCGAGCCCACAGCAATGGCTATACCCACAGCTGCCATCAAAATATGCGAAGTTTTGGGAGCGGGTAAATTTTTATAGATTTTGAATAAGTAATAAATGGCGATGGCAAATCCGGTTGCAAACGGAATATCCGTGGGATTATTCATGCCATGAGCCAGAAAAACCGGACTCAGTAAGATTAGCAACCACCCGATAGCACCTGCACGCCAACCACCAATCTCTTTGGCAATAAGCGCAGCAAAAAGCATAGCAAAAAATGCATAAATGGCATTGAGCATATGCCTTGTTTCATACTCACCAAATGGAGAAATATAGGTATATAAAAATGCTGCTATCACGTTGAAATGTTCGCCATAATACCTAAACTCTTGTGTTGGAATATTTGCCTGCAGACTCGTTGTGTCTTCACCAAATGTGGTAAAATATTCAAGCGATAATTTGCTGTATTCGTTGTGCCTGCGCTCGTCCCAGGTCATGCCAAACTGCTGACTAAGTATGGGCAGTATAAAAAACGACAGAAGTGTTAGGACAAAAAATGCCATGCGCCACGGTTTATTACCTTCGGCATTCGATTTGAAAAACCAGTTGATACGTGCCCGGAATGCATCGCCACACAGGGGATTAGTAAATACCAATTTGGTTTCCTTATTACTCAGGTCAATTTTGGCTGACGGTGCGTGCAAATAAGAAGCTTCAGCTATCAGCAAAGCTGATGAGGTTGTATAATCGGCAAGGGCATTTCGAACGATAGAGGCATGCAGGTAATTGAATGGCGAGGTATATTGCTTTTGCGCGGTAGGCATGAGCAACTGCCCCATCAGGTTGTAACAGAAATGTGTTGTTTTTTGCCACATTCCAAAACCGGTTTTGCCGCTGGCTTTAGTAGTTTCGCCATAGTAAATGGCCTTTTGGGTAAAGGATTTTTTGTTGGCATAGTAATATGAAATGGCCGCATCCAGTATTTGCACGTTGTTGGCATCAGCTGCAAATACAAAGCCTGTTTCAGGCAACTGCTCCATTTCGGTAGCTGAAATTATTATGCATCTGTTTTGCTGTACATGGGCATCATATTGTTGCGGTGATGCTGAAACGACATATACTACAGGTTGGTTCCTGTTTTTTTCAGCAGGTTGCAATACATGTTGAATAATCCACTCGGGAGTTTGCGAAGTTGTTTCGTAAACCAAAACATACAATTGCTGATTAGGCGATGTGGCTATAGGTTCTGTAACTGCACTTACCTTTTGTTTTTTCATAAATGGGAGCAATAATTCGAAGGGCAATAAAACTAAAAAGTGTTAAATTATTTTAGAAAGATTGCTCATGCAAGTAACAATATGTTAACCTATAATTTAATTTTTGTATTCATTCTCAATATTTTGGATGTTTTATTAGGGTTTTCAAGTTGCAATTTTTTGCATTATCCTTGCAGCTTGACTTATGACAAATAAACAACAGAAGAAAGTAGCAGTTATTGGTGCAGGCCCTGCAGGTATCACCTGTGCTTATGAACTTGCTAAAGCCGGTGTAGAAGTACATTTGTATGAAGCAGCTCCTCAGGTTGGCGGTTTGGCTAAAACGCTTGACTTATGGGGGCAAAAAGTTGACCTTGGCCCGCATCGCTTTTTTAGTGATGATACACGCGTAAATAAACTATGGCTTGAAGTAGCAGGACGTGACTACCGCATGGTAAACCGCCTCACCCGTATTTTCTATAAAAATAAATTTTACTACTACCCCGTAAAGGCCTTTGATGCGTTAAGCAAACTGGGCATTTTTACATCGGCTATGTGTGTGGTAAGTTATTTCAAGGAAAAAGTATTTCCAACCAAACAAACCGGAACTTTTGAAAGCTGGGTAACCAACCGCTTTGGCAATAAACTTTACGAGATTTTTTTTAAAACCTATACCGAAAAATTGTGGGGTATCAAATGCAACGAACTAGATGCTGATTTTGCTGCTCAACGGATCAAGAAATTTTCATTGGGAGAAGCCATGAAAAATGCATTAGGTATTGGCGGAAAAAAACACAAGACATTGGTTGATCAATTTGCCTACCCTACAGGTGGAACAGGTATGATATATGAGCGCATGCAAACCTATATTAATGCTAATGGCGGCAAGGTGCATTGCAGCACACCTGTGAAACGTGTATTGAAAGATGGCGACACAGCGAATGGTATTGAGCTGATGAGTGAAGAAGTAGTTCCATACGACCACGTAGTATCATCCATGCCGTTTACGGTAATGGTGAAACAACTGCCTGGTGTACCACAAAATATAACCGAACTTGCCAATAAACTTACATTCCGCAACACCATACTTGTGTACTTGCACATTGATGGAAAAGACCTGTTTCCCGATAACTGGATTTATGTGCACTCAACTGATGTAGAAACCGGACGTATTTCCAATTTCAGAAACTATGTACCCGAAATTTGTATGGGTAAAGAAACGAGCATTATTGCTATGGAATATTGGTGCTATGACCACGATGCCATGTGGAAAATGAGTGACGAAGAACTAATTAAACTTGGCAAAGACGAGTTTATACGCACGGGATTAAACAATGGCTGTGCCATAACAGAAGGATATGTACATAAAATTCAGCGTTGCTATCCGGTATACAGTAATAACTACAAAGATGTGCTGAAACCAATTGAAAGCTACCTGAGCAGCATTAAAGGACTAAGTGTGATTGGCCGCTATGGCGCGTTTAAATACAATAATCAGGACCATAGCATTTTGATGGGTATTCTGGCTGCCGACAATATTGTAAGCAATGCCGGACACAACCTGTGGGATATCAATACCGATTACGACAATTACCAAGAACGCTCTACCATTACCGCTACGGGGTTGAGTTCATAAGTGTAAAGTGTAAACACTATAAGTCAAATAAGGTGTACTTTGCTATTCGGGGTTATGCGCAAGCAGATGTTTCCATAAATTTCCATATTCCATAGGCCTTCCCGAGGCGGTAAGAATTAAATAATATGATAAACCAATCATTTCGAGGTTATTTGCCCGAATAGACCTACCTTTGCGCCTCATTTTTTTTATTACATGCAGAATATCAGAAACATTGCAATTATTGCCCACGTTGACCACGGGAAGACAACTTTGGTTGACAAAATCATTCACCAGACCCAACTTTTTCGTGCCAATCAGGAAACAGGCGACCTTATTTTGGATAACAATGACCTTGAGCGTGAGCGTGGGATCACCATTTTGGCCAAAAATATCTCGGTACAGTACAAAGGCGTAAAAATCAACATCATCGATACACCCGGTCACGCGGATTTTGGTGGCGAGGTAGAACGTGTTTTAAATATGGCTGATGGCGTATTGCTATTGGTTGATGCTTTTGAAGGCCCGATGCCACAAACCCGTTTTGTGTTACAAAAAGCATTGGCTTTGGGTAAAAAACCTATCGTGGTTATCAATAAGGTTGACAAACCAAATTGTCGTCCTGATGAGATACATGACCAAGTTTTTGATTTGTTCTACAATTTAGATGCAACCGAAGCGCAATTAGATTTCCATACTATTTATGGCAGTTCGAAACAAGGTTGGATGGGTCCGGATTGGAAAACCCCAACCGAAGATTTCACCGCTTTATTGGATGATATTATTTCACAAATTCCACCTCCACATGTTGAAGAAGGAAGCTTGCAAATGCAAATCACTTCATTGGATTATTCGTCATTTACAGGTCGTATTGCCATCGGCCGTATTTTGCGTGGAAACATCAAAGTCAATCAACCGATTAGTTTGGTAAAACGTGATGGCTCGATACAAAAGTCGCGTGTAAAAGAACTTTATACATTTGAAGGTTTAGGGAAAATAAAAGTTGAGCAAGCAGTTGCAGGAGATATATGTGCGGTAATGGGTATTGAAGGTTTTGAGATAGGTGATACCATTGCTGATTTTGATAATCCTGAAGGACTAACGCCAATCAATATTGACGAGCCAACAATGAACATGCTTTTCTGCATCAACAATTCACCATTTTTTGGTAAAGAAGGCAAGTTCGTAACCTCACGCCATTTACGTGATCGCTTATTTAAAGAGCTGGAGAAAAACTTGGCACTACGTGTAGAAGAAACCGATGCTGCAGATTCATACCTGGTTTTTGGTCGCGGTATTTTGCATTTATCTGTATTGATTGAAACCATGAGACGCGAAGGATATGAGTTGCAGGTTGGCCAACCACAAGTTATTGTGAAAGAAATTGACGGGGTAAAATGTGAGCCAATTGAAATTCTAACGGTAGATGTTCCGCAAGAAGTATCAGGAAAAGTAATTGAATTGGTAAGTCAGCGCAAAGGCGATATGCTGGTAATGGAACCCAAAGGCGATTTGATTCACCTGGAGTTCGAAATTCCATCTCGTGGTATCATTGGTTTGCGAAATAATGTGTTGACAGCAACAGCAGGAGAGGCTATAATGGCACACCGATTTAAAGCATTTGAACCTTGGAAAGGCACAATCCCTAGCCGTTTGGCAGGTGTGATGATAAGTGGCGAGCAAGGCACTGCCATTGCTTATTCTATTGATAAGTTGCAAGACCGTGGAAGTTTCTTTGTAGAAGCCGGAGATGAAATTTATATGGGACAAATCATTGGGGAGAATAACCGGGGAGATGATTTGGTCGTGAATATTACCAAAGAGAAAAAACTAACCAATATGCGTGCATCAGGCTCTGATGAGAAAACACGTATTGCTCCAAAAATCAATATGAGCTTAGAAGAATGTATGGAATACATACAAGGCGATGAGTATGTAGAAATCACTCCACAATCACTTCGTTTGCGTAAAATACATTTAGATGAGAATGACCGTAAGCGCGCAAAAAACGCTTCAATGTCTTAAGCAAATAATAAACTGAGGAATTCCTCCAATTTACCGAACTGCACCAAATGGATTTTACTGTTTGGTGCAGTTTTTATTTTATTGAATTTAGAAAGATAAACTGTTGTGAAACCCAATTTTTCTGCCTCACTAATGCGCTGTTCAATTCTGCTTACAGCACGCACCTCACCGCTTAATCCAACCTCTCCAATAAAAGCAATTTTAGAATCGATGGCCACGTTTTCAAAGCTTGAAACAATAGCTGCCACTATACCTAAATCAATTCCAGGATCTTCTACACGTAAACCTCCGGCAATATTTACAAACACATCCTGCATGCCCATGCGTAAGCCGCATTTTTTTTCCAAAATAGCCAATAGCATATTCAGTCGTTTGGTGTCATATCCATTTGAATTGCGTTGAGGTGTACCATACACAGCCGAACTTACCAATGCCTGCGTTTCGATAAGCAAAGGCCTTGCCCCTTCGATGGTAGCCGAAATAGCTACACCGCTTAAGTTATCATCACGTTGCGAAATCAATATTTCAGATGGGTTACTCACTTCACGTAAACCACCACTTTGCATTTCATAAATACCAATTTCACTGGTGCTGCCAAAACGATTCTTGGTGGTGCGTAAAATACGGTACACATGATGTCGGTCGCCTTCAAACTGTAAAACGGTATCAACCATGTGCTCCAGTAATTTCGGTCCGGCAAGGGTTCCATCTTTGGTAATGTGGCCAATAAGGAAAACAGGTGTTCCAGTTTCTTTGGCAAATCGAATCATATCGCCTGCTGTTTCTTTTATCTGCGAAATACTGCCAGGCGTTGAATCGATAAGTTCTGATTGAAGCGTTTGAATAGAATCAATGATAACGATATCGGGCTCAAGTTCCTGCAGCGCTTTGCCAATGCGTTGCGTTGATGTTTCGGTAAATAGGTAGCATTCGTTATTTTTAAACGGAAGTCGCTCGGCACGCATTTTTATTTGCGTATCGCTTTCTTCACCGCTTATATACAATACTTTTTTGTTGGTAAACTGTAGTGCTATCTGTAGCATCAACGTAGATTTACCAATTCCCGGTTCGCCTCCTATCAGTATCACACTGCCCGGAACTATACCTCCTCCCAATACGCGCGCGAGTTCAATATCTTTTACCGGATAGCGTTGCTCGCTTCCTTTTTCTACGTCATCAATTAATACAGGTTTTAGGGTGCGTCCTTGTGTTTCTTTTTTCCATGTTTTGGCAAATGTTACTTTTTCCTTGTGTACTACTTCTTCTACATAAGTATTCCACTCGCCACAGCTGCTGCACTTGCCCACCCATTTGGGTGAAGATGCACCACAGTTTTTGCAGAAAAAAGTTGTTTGTGTTTTTGCCATGCAACGAATATAAAAGAAAAGGCTTCCCAATGGAAAGCCTTTTCTAAAGATATTGATTATGTATGATGAATGTTGATTATTGTTTGATCAACTTCACCATTTGGTTTTCACCAGCCGATTCAATTTTTACGAAATAAACTCCTGCATTCAGCTGAGCCACTTCATCCACCGTCAGGGTATTTAATCCTGCAATGCTTATCATTTCTTTTTGCCCCACATTGCGGCCGTTGATATCAAATATCTGAATGGTTGCGTTGCCTGATACAGTGGTTACAAATTCAATATTCAATATACCCGCTACCGGATTAGGGAATATAGATACTGATTGCAACATGGTTGATGTTTTTTTCACGGCAACTATTGCCGAGTAAGCATACTCACCATTCATATCTACTTGGCGTAAGCGGTAGTATAATGTAGTGTTCGATCCAAAAGGATTGGTATCCACATCTTTGTAATCTACAACCACTGAGCTATTCAATTTTCCTTTCACAAAATTGATTTCTTCAAACTCATTGCCATTTACTGAACGCTCAACATAAAATCCGTAGTTGTTGATTTCAGATGAGGTGCTCCAGTTAAGTATTACATCGTTTGCAATTACGTTTGCTGTGAATGCATTTAACGTAACAGGAAGTGGGGTAGAAACAGAATCTGTTAAGGTGTATATTCCACCATCTGTAAATCCAGTTGCGGATAAGAATCCTGTGCTACCATTTACAATAGAGTTTGAATACCTAAACCAATTGGTTGATGGGCCAGAATAGCGTGCAATTTGTAATGAAGGAACCGATATTGTATTTCCTAATGTTGCAGAATCTTGCATCAAAGTTAATTCATAATTATATCCACTTCCTCCTGTTGTTTGTATATTGTAGTAAGCATTTGTGAAGCTTGTGCCAATAGGTGTGCTTGCGGGATTCATTCCTGTGTAATATTGTACATCAACAGTTGAAGGCAATGTTCCAATACTTCCCCACTTGGCTTTTGCAATCATGCGTGAAGCAAAAAAGAATTGGGTGCTGTCATTTGCAATTGGTGTTTTATCTGCAAATGCAAATGGAGGAGTTGATGTTGGGGTGAATTCAACCGAACCAATATCAGTAGCTCCAGTAGTAATTGTAATGGAACGTACACCTGTTACACTTGAAAAGTCACCTGAAATGGTTGGAATGCGAATTCCTTTTCCATTCACATACCATGCATTAGGTGAAGTAATAATGATACCTAAATCACCATTTGATACATCTGTAAATAATGCACTAGGGCTAACAACACTAGTACGTTCTGCCCAATTGGTATTGTATGCACCAGGATAAAAGGTGTTTAATGCATTCCAACTGTTTCCAATTCCTGCTGGCAATTCAGCAAGCCTAGCAGTGTCATTTACAAATAACATATTGTATTGAATATTTGCTCCCGATACTCCAGTTGCAGATGTAGACGAAACTGCATAATTGAAACCCGTACCTGATGTTGTTCTGTTATTGTAAACAAGGTTATTGCGGAAATTAATATTAGATGTAGTGGATATTCTTATAAAACCAGTTGAGTTGTTAGCACCAGTTGATGTGTTACCCGTTATAAAAATGGAATTATAAGCGAACGTATTTGCACCCGTACTGTAGTCGCTTATGCCATAAACTATTGATTCGTTGGTAGCTGTGCTTCCCAATGCAATTTGGTTGTTGGCAATAGTACATCCATTAGCCGAACTACTAATTTGTATACCATGAATAATTGGGGCAGCTGCTCCTGTACCTGTTCCAATCGCTCCGATATTAAATACACGATTTCGAATTATAGAGTAAGTTGCTCCAGATGCACCAACCATAATCCCAACGGGTGCATAGGCAACAGTACCTGTGTTGGTACTTTGAATATTGCTTACTGTATTCCCCGAAATAACTAAACCAGAAACCGGAGCTGAGGTAACTAAGATACCTCCTAAACGAGCAGTAGCTGTAGATATTCCAGTATTTTGTCCTAATATATTTCGAACTGTGTTGTTGCTTATGGTAATTGTACCTGCTGTAGTTGTTGTAACAGATATTCCTCCATTTCGTAGTGTGGATGCATTTAAAAAACGAATATTTGAAACCAAATTATTACTAACAACAATTGAGGTACCAACACCTCCTGAAAAGTGAATGCCACTAGAAGTGCCACTACTAGAAATAGTATCATAAGGCATTGTGCCTCCACCTATGGTATTATTACTTACCGTAACAACCCCACCTGCAACTAGAATAGGTTGAAAAGCAATAGTTGTCGATCCAATATTTGAAATAATATTATTTGAAATAACGATTGGATTAGCAGTTGATACAGTGGTTTGTATTCGAATGATATCGGAAGCCACAGAAGAGGTCATAATTGGCCCGCTCCTGTCGACAGCAGCGCCACCAATACTGTTCCCATTTATCAAATGCCCTGATCCCCCATCAATTTGCAATACCACCATTGCAGCATTTCTCGTAAGTGTTTGATAAATTTTATTATTTGTTATTCTCCAAAAGTCTCCGGCAGTTGTGCTCAAGTTCACGCCATTAAAACCGAAATTAACGAGCTCATTATTATCAAATGTATTGAAGTCGTTTGAAAATGCCCCTTGTGAGAACATACAAGTATTTGGCATGCCTGTAGGAGTAATATTTCCAAGCGTATCTCTGAATAGACAACCAATAACCGCATTCGAGTCATTTCCAGTTCCACCTACCTTGGTAGAGCTTTGGAAATTGAGCATACCCACGGTATTGTTGACACCTTCTATAATACAATTGGCAATGGTGTCATTATCCGCATCCTCCAATAAATTCAATGTTGAACCATTTAAAGTGCGGTTCATAAATCGAAGGTATCTTCCTGATCCGCTAAATCTACCATCAATTATAACCCTATCTGCTCCATTTAACCTGATAAGACCAGTTGCAGCTACACTACCTGTGATACTTCTAACAACTGCAGCATTTGGTTCAATTCGAATAGAATAACCTCCTGCCCCTGTTTCAATAGTTTCATTCAAGCCAACTAATCCTGTTTCTTCTATATCGCTCGTAATTTGTATGGTGATATTTCCACCAACAATGCTTGAGTTAATGTAGCTAAATATTCCACCAGCTCCGGTTAACGTTGTAAAAGGTTGACCTGTTCCAACATTGAATGTACCGCTGATAATGGCCAAAATTTTATAAGAATTAAAATTAGCAAGTGTTGTGAGCGTGTTTACATCTGTACCTTCAGCACCACCCGGACTTGAACCTAAGTTACCGGCAAGTGAAGAGTCTTGTGCAACGATAAAATAGTAAATGGAGTCATCACCGGTTACTCCACTCACAAGTGAGTTGTTGATGGTAAATGTCCATGTACCATTAGTACCATTTCCTGAAGTAAGCACACCGGCAGTAGATTGAAGGGTACCTGCAGCAAACTTTTTAAAGTAGATGCGTGGAACCAGTATACCAGTTGTATACGTACCTGATGCATCTGTTATGGTAGCCGTAATGGTACGGTTGGTTGTGAGCAGCGTATTCGTTAAGGTTGAATATGTAATTAAAGGAGGAGCTAAATCCTGAGGAATAAAGTTTCCGGCATCTGCACCTAAATCAACAGGTGTTAGTATGCTGCGTGTTTGTCCATCAAAATCCACATCTGTGCCTATGCCGGCAACAGCAGAACCGGTGCCTTCAATTGGCGTAGGGTTTGCCGGATTAATTCTCAAGTTGATAGTATTAATATCGCCATTTGCATTTATAAAACCTGCAACTCCATTTATTGAATTTGCATCCACACCCGATCCGCCTTTCCAGTTTGAAATACTGGTATATGTTGTGGTGCCTATGCGCCCAATTGTATCAGCACGTAATAAGTTAAAGTTGGAAGTAAGTGTACTTGTATTGTTTAACTGTATTGCAAAATGGCCCGATCCACCTGGAGAGGAATTGCTTCGTACGTTTGTAAATATGTTGTTTCTAACATCATCATTACCGGCACCAGTCCTTTGAAATGCAAACGAATTGCTGTTGCTTGAAGCTACATTGCTTCCACCTAAATAAACGGTATTAAAATAAATATTGCTGTTTCCAGAATTCTTAGTTATCCCCCGTAATGTAGCTCCAGTTGTAATTCCATTTCCAGCAGTATCAACTCCTAAACGAATGATATTATTGTTAACGTTATTTGTACCAACAGCCACATCAATTCCTGTAATTATCACTGAAGGATTATTTGACCAAATCATTTGTGAGTGAATGATATTGCGTAATAAATGATTGGAAGTGCCTGCCGGAGTTGAAAAGAAAATACCCACATTTTGTATGGCATCTGTTGTATTTGGACCTGTGAGGTGTAAACCACTAATTTGATTTTGTCTTACATCAAAAGTTCCAACAGTTCCAGATACAATGACACCTCCAATTGCTGCATTTAAACCTGTTGCTGTTGTTTGCGCAGCAGAGTAAATGTTTTTAATCACATTATTGATAACGTTATACGTTCCATTGATTGTAGGGTTAACAAAAACACCACGTGTAGCAGTTATGTGCGTACCGGCAACAGAATGGAAATTGAAAATATTGGAGATAGCATTATTGAAAATATTATGAACTGGTGTTCCAGATGAAGGATTATTAAATATACCCGACACCCTTTGTTGTGTTGTGCCTGATGTAGCTACAGAGTAAACCCTAATACTACCGGTCAATGAGGATGTATCACCAATCAAGTTATTGGATACATTAATATTTGTACCTGTAAATACATTTATTCCAAAAAACTCAGGAGTTGTAGAAGTGGTGGTTCCAAAAATATCATAACCGCTTATAATATTGTTTGCGATATTAAAGGTATTACCTGTTCCGCCACCTGTGCGTATGCCCATTACACCGCCAGATGTAGTTGATGATAAATTTATTGTTATAGCTCCATTATTGATACGTGAACCAATTAGATTTCCGGCACTTGTACCAACATCCACGTTTCCATTTACTACATTTATTCCTAGAAAAGCAATCGATGAAGTGCTGGCACTTGTGTAATTAATATTGGTTATCGTATTTCCCTGAATAGAAGTGGGTGCACCAAGACCCACAGAAATATCAAACGCATTGAATGTATGGGTGAAGGCACCATTCATTTCGTAATTGCCAGTTCCTGATGCATTATTACCGCCTATAAAATTGTTGTTAATCACAAACCCACTCGCACTGCTCAGGTTTGCCACGTTTGGAGTTATCCATAATACACGATGTATTGGACCCGCAGTAAATGAACGAGCTGCAGTTTGATAAAATTTGTTTCCATGAATTTGCCATGCGCTATTATTTGATCCAACATAAATAGCAGCACTGTTAACCGTTGGGCTGAAAAAGTTATATATATTACAGCTATCAATTATGTTGTTGTCATTATTGGCTATTACTGTTGAAGCACTTCCAATAGATGAAATCGAAGCAACGGGAAAGTTTGATCCATCTTCGCGGATATCACAGAATTTGATTGTATTAAAATCATTACCATTTGCAAGAGAAGTGGTGCCAAAATTAACTACTCCTGCACCTGCACTACCCAATGCTATATTATTACCGCCTCTTAAATCAGTATAAAAAATGCGGTTACTGTCAGCATCATTAATAAAGCGAATTGTTGGAGCAGATAAATTTGTATTACGAATAATCAGGTTGTTTCCAGAAGTGAATCCTCCTGTACCTCCTTGGCGACCGTCAATTATATAATGAGAACCATTGTTGAAGTCGAAGGTTGCAACTCCGCTATTTCCTGATATGCTTGCTGAAATACCAGTGGCAGGCCTTATAGTAACTGTATTAGTTATTGATGCGTTTGCGTATTGATTAAGCACAATCGGAAAAACTTCGCCTGTAAGTGTATCATAACTTATATCTTGAAGTACAAAAGTTACAGGACCACCCACCCCAAGATTTGAAAGTGTGTTAATTGCATTTGTAATGGTAGGGAAAGTTTGTCCTGCGCCCACATTGTAAGGTCCATTTAAAGGAGCTGCTACGCTTCGTGATCCTGGTGGATTACCATTAATCGGAGCATAATTAATTCCGGATAAAAATATACTGTCAAGTTGGGCGTCAATGATATTCGACAAGCCCGCTGTATCTCTGATGTCGTAGGTTAGCCAGAAATAATTGATACCTGTATTCAATATTTGTGATCCTGTTATATAAAATGTTCCCGAAGGTGTTGCAGTGGTTCCAAATAAGACCGAAGTATTAAAAGTTGGGTTAGATCCGGTGTAGAAAATTTTGGCAGCTGAAATATCTGTAGCAGCAGTTGAGCCTGCTGTATTTAATTTAAACGATGTAGCTTGTAAAGCATTTGCTCCTCTAACGGTGCGAATTGGAATAGATAATACAACATTATTGTTAGAGCCCCTTGGCAATACACCGGTTTGCTGAACAGCCGTGGCCGTGTCGAAAGCCATCAGGTTGATGGCTTGTGGTGTATGGTTATCTTCCCATGCACCCATATCAGGAGTCCCTGCATTACCGGTATAGCCCGGGTATCCTGCACGAATGGTATTGTTAAAATCAAAACCTATACCAGCTGATAGAGTAGAACCGGCTTCAATGAAAGTGGGAATACTTGGATTGATTTTTAAGAAATTGGCATTTGCACCCGCAATACTTAAAAATGAAACCGCTTCTGTTTGTGATAAAGTATCTCTTGGAGTTACACGTGTGATGTATGCGGCAAGTGTTTGGTCCGAATTGGTGCCATCATAAAATATCAAGTTAGTTGTTGATGGAACACCTGCATAAAGCAGGTTGTTATTTGAATTATTGTCATAATTATTTAGTGCTGTTCCACTGCGGTGGTAAGCTACAGTTCTTCCCGCACCAATAGCGGTAGAGTTATTTACTAAAATATTATTTCTTAAAATAAGATTTGCAGTGGTTGCGGTAGCATTTACGGTATGAAAAAGAGCGGCAGTACCGAAAGCGGTACCTGTTGAAGTGGCATTTAAATGAACCGTATTGTGTGATACGTTTATATTGATAAGAGTGCTTATACTTGTGATATTGATTCCCCGAATAGAAGGTGCGGTTGTGGGTGTTGCAGTTGTTGTGTTTGGTGCACGTAAATCAGCAATTAAATTGTTTGTAATAAACGCAGTTCCGGAAGAAACCGTTCCCATGATTATTCCTGATACGGTAGCTGCGGTGCCGGTTGAGAAAATATTATAAATCCTATTTTGTGCTACATTATGCGTGCTGATGGTTGTGTTTATTGCAGCAACTGTAGCCCCTGTAGTACTTATATTATGTAGCGTGTTTCTAAGAATTTGTTTTGTTCCTGCTCCAGAAATGGAATATATACCATAAGTAATTCCGGTTCCAAGGTGGTTGATATTATTAATTAAATTGTTGTTGTAGTTTTCGTTATTTGGACTTGCAATATTATATATTCCGTAAAGTACTCCTGTTCCTGTTGTTTTTACACAAGATAGATTGAAAATGTTGTTGCTATCTACAATAATTGTACCGGAACCAGCTTGAACACCATACATAGTTGATGTTATACCTGTTCCAGTGATATTCATGTTACTGATAGTATTTCTTCTGATTGTAGTAGTAGAAACACCGTTTGAACCGCCACCCTGAAATATGCCTATTGTAGTTCCTCCTGTTGTACCATTGCGTGTTATATTATTAACGGTATTACCTATAAAATTAATTATTGGGGTTGCTCCAGAGGTATAATTAATTCCATGTAAAGTTTTTCCTCCCGTTCCAACAGTATTCAATACTGTTCTGGTTATAATATTGTCATTAATATTTAAAGATATGCTTGGTGCTGCGGTTACTCCAATATTGTGATGCGTCCCGGTAGCATTGGCTCCATCTAAAATAACCGAGTCGATGATATTGTTGGAAATATTCAAATTGCCACAAGCAACCTGGCTTAATATCGCTTGAGAAACGCCTGTACCTGAATAACGGAATCCATAAATATAATTGCCACGTACATTCACAGTTGTTGCAGCAGTATTTATCCAAATCGCAGTAAATGCAACTGTAGATGCTGAGGTATTATTGCAATTTAAGAATTGGTTGCTATCAATATTGATGATATTACCATTGGCTCCTGTTGTTGCCATTTCTAGGTCAAGACACCAAGTAATTGCTCCTGTATTTGTGCCAGCCGTAATGGTGATGGTATTCTTTTTAATATCACAACTTGCACCCGGTGAGGAATTAAATAGCCAAATACCTCTGTTTCCACCTCCATGGTTGATTCCTGCACCATTGTTGTTGTTTACAATGTTGTTCGAAATGTTAAACGACCATTGGTTATTAATAAGTATCGCCCCGCAAGCCATTGTAGCTCCAGAACCTCCGCCAAAATTAATAATGGTATTTCCGGTTGAAGATAATTGTCCGCCTATATCATTATTCAAATCGGCTAGCGTGTAAGGACTTGGGGCAGCAAAACCTGATAATAATATTCCAAAATGACAGTTTTGGATAGTATTGCTATACATACGATTATTTGAACTTGCACCTGAAACAGAAGTAACCGTAACTGCAGTGCCAACTGATGTTCGTAATGCATTTACAAATTCAATAGCTACTGAACCTGCAGCATTTTGTCGTGGGCCAGCAGCCGAAGCTGTTGAGTTATCTCTATTAAGTGTGATTGTTGCGTTTTGGATGGTATTGTTATTACAGCCGTTGTCGCCATTTACTTTATAAAACCCAAAACCCACTTCCATCTGTGTAGTTGGCGTGGTATTGGCAACAGCTTCAGACAAATTTATGCCGTTAATTGTTACGTAATCAGAGCCTTCAAAAGCCCACATTACATCCACAGAGTCTATAGAGCCTGCCAGTTTTGAGCCGCTAAATGCAGTGATTACCGGGTTTGCACCAATTCCGTTTTTTTGGAAAATGATGGGATTGGCAGCAGTTCCCGTTGCTGTCATCACAAGTGTTGAAGTTAGTGTTTCGGTATGACCCGCAGCTACATTGATGATGACGCCTCCTGTGCCTACACCATTGGTATTTAATGCGCTAACTGCAGCTGCTATGCTAGCAAAGTTTCCGGGGATGGTTCTGGTTCCGGTTAGGGGTTGGGCAATTGTTATTGAGGCCCAAAAACTGATAAGGGTTAGCAAAAGATACTTAACTCTTGATAGGTTAGAGAAATTTTTCATATTGAAATATAATTATGTGAAATTAGAAGCGAATATAACTATTCAAATTATTTGGCAGCTAATGTTTTGTAAACTTTGCAACATAATTGGTGCTGTTTTTTGCAATTATTTCAAAAAATAACCAACCTCTTTATAAATTACAATTTTTCAACACTCCCAGACTATTCCTGATAAGTTTGTTTAATTTGCCCCATGCTTTTCAGCGAAATTATTGGACAAGAAAAAGTTAAACAAAGCCTGATACAAACGGTAAAAAACGGTCGTATTAGTCATGCCCAGCTGTTTTTGGGTCCCGAAGGCAATGGATCGTTGGCGCTAGCCATTGCTTATGCTCAGTATATTAATTGCCTGCAACCCACCGACACGGATTCATGTGGCACTTGCTCAAGTTGTGTGAAGTTTCAGAAATTACAACATCCTGATTTACACTTTTCATTTCCGGTTATTGTAAACGAAAAACAGAAAGTATGCACCGATTTTTACGCTGAATGGATAAGCGCATTATCAAACGACAGTTATTTATCAGAACTAAACTGGCTGCTTACATTGGATGAGGAAGCGAAAAAGCAAGGCAATATCAGCGCAGCTGAGTGCCGCGAAATTATCAAACGATTGGGACTAAAATCGTTTGAAGCAAAATTTAAAACCATGATTATTTGGCTTCCTGAGTACATGGGATATGAAGCCAATATTTTACTCAAATTGCTTGAAGAGCCTCCCGTTGGAACATTAATCATTATGGTGTCGCACGATGCGGATAAAATGCTGGCCACTATCTTATCCAGAACGCAATTGTTTAAAATACCCAGATTGAAGGATGAAGATATTATAGCCGAATTGGTAAGTAAGCACGAGTTGACCAGCGAAATGGCAGCACCAATTGCCCGGGTATGTGAGGGCAATATCGTATTGGCTAGAGAATTAGCTGAAACAGGTCGCAGTAATTATCATGAATTATTTGTAAGGTGGATGAGGGCAGTTTATTCAAATGTGGTAAAATCCATCAATGAAGTAATTGATGAAATCATTTCGTACGGAAAAGAGTTTATAAAAAGTTTTGTGATGTATAGCATGCACATGATGAGGGCTGTGCTACTAACCAAGTATGCAGATGCTTCAACCATAAGGTTAAGTGAGCAAGAACATCAGTTTATGCTCAAATTTGCGCAGATGTTTCATCAGCAAAATATATCAGAAATAGTGGCTGAAATGAATAAATCATTATATGGCATAGAACGAAACGGAGATTTACGACTTACATTTTTAAATCTTTCTTTCTATATTAGCAGGCGTTTGGGAAAACCTCAAACAAGCTAAATAAATTTCTTACATTAATAAAAGTATATAACATGGGATGTGGATCAGGAGGTTGCAGTAGTGGTGGATGCAGTAGTGGTGGATGCAATAAATTAAATACATACGATTGGTTGGGCATGATGGAAATGCCTGCATACATGAAACCCTTTAATGTGGTGGAAGTGCGTTTTAAAGGTACACGCAAAGAGTTTTACAAAAACATTTATAACCTCGATATTACCAACGAAGAGCTGGTAGTTGTGGAGATGGAAAACGGATACGATATTGGAAAAGTATCACTCAAAGGCGAGTTGGTAAAACTACAAATGCGTAAAGCAGGAGTTGCCGAAGATGCCGAGTCAATCAGAAAAATAATCAGAAAAGCAACCGAAGCTGATAAAGCAAGGTATAAAGAAAACAAAGAACTGGAAGTACCTACCATGTACCGTGCTAGAAGCATTGCCATGGAACTAAACCTGAGTATGAAGTTGAGCGATGTTGAATACCAGGGCGACAAACGCAAAGCCACATTCTACTATACTGCAGAAGATAGGGTTGACTTCAGGGAACTGATAAAAAGATTGGCCGATACCTTTAAAGTGCGCATAGAAATGAGGCAGATTGGTTACCGGCAAGAAGCAGCCCGTCTGGGAGCTATTGGTTCATGTGGTCGCGAACTTTGTTGCTCTACTTGGCTTACTGATTTAAAGCAAGTACAAACCAGTGCTGCCCGTTATCAAAATTTATCTATAAATCAGTTAAAGCTTTCAGGACAATGTGGCAAGCTGAAATGCTGTCTTAATTTTGAACTGGAAAGTTATGTAGAAGCACTTAAAGAGTTTCCCGGTGGTGATAACCTCAAACTTGAATTTACAAATGGGACTTACAAATTCATGAAAAATGATATCTTGAAAAGGAAAATGTGGTTTGTTCCCCTTTTTGAAATTGGAGGAGAGTGGCTTGAACTTTCAACTGAGAAAGTGAGAGAATACATAGAAATGAACGAGAAAGGACAAAAGCCTGAGTTGGTAAAGGCCAAAAAAGAAATTAAAAAAGAAGTGGAGCTCGAGTTTGTAAACGATATGGGCGAAGGAGAACTCGATAGATTAGATGGAAGAACAGGAAAGAAAAAAAGCAAACCATCAAATAAAAACCGCAACCGAAATCGCAGCAATAACCCAAAACCCCAAGGCAATAAAAAAACCGGACCCAATCCCGGTCCGGCAGCTAACAACAAAAAGTAATGCGCAATAGCTTATTGTATACCTGTAGTCTTTTTATAATGACCATCTTGTTCTCGTCATGCGATCAGGGTAGGGTATTTGAAGAGAACAGAACCATTGAAAACGATGCTTGGAATTTTGAAAACAAACCATCATTTGATGTATACCTTACGGATACTGTTAAGGCATACGATATTTATGTGAATGTAAGAATCACCACCGACTATAAATACAATAATATTTTCCTTTGGGTATATAGCACCAATCCTGCGCAACAAAAAGATCAAAGGCGAGTAGAGATTAGACTAGCCAATGAATCAGGTAAATGGAATGGCGCAGGACTTGGAGATATATATGATTATCAATTTCCGGTATATAAAAATATCCGCATAAAACAGCCAGGTTTCTACCGTTTTGAAGTAGAACAAAATATGCGCGATGACATACTTCAACATGTAAAATCAACTGGAATAAGAGTAGCATTTTCAGAAAGTTAATTGATGGTAAAAAAGCTACGTATTCATATCAAAATTTTAATTAATCGATTTGCACGACAACGACAACGCTACGTAAACGATCGCCATTTTATCATCATTGCTTCTATTTGGGTTGGCATGCTTGCCGGACTGGCATCCGTTGTGCTTAAGTATTTTGTTTCGGCTATTAAATATTTATTAGATAGTGGATTTAATATTCAATACGAAAATTATTTGTACTTGATTACCCCATTAGCAGGTATCGTTTTAAGTGTATTTTTTATACGTATTATTTTAAAAAAGCATAAATTCTATAAAGGATTAAGTAGTATAATTTATAGCATATCACGTAACAATTCTAATGTTGAAAAACACAATACCTTTTCGCATGTGGTGTCTTCCGCACTCACCGTTGGTTTAGGTGGATCAGTAGGGCTTGAGGCTCCCATTGCCGTAACGGGAGCAGCCATTGGCAGCAATACCGCCAAAGATTTATTGATGGGAAAACAACACCGCACTTTGCTACTTGCCAGTGGTGTGGCTGCAGGTATTGCAGCCGTTTTTAACAGCCCCATTGCGGGTGTTATTTTTGCTTTCGAAGTTATTTTATCTGAAGCAAGCATACCTGCATTTATCCCGTTGCTCATTTCATCAGCCACAGGCTCTGTTGTTGCTAGAATATTTCATTCTCAACACGAATTTTTAATCATTCCAACTGATTGGGATATACATGCCATACCATTGTATCTATTGTTGGGACTGCTATGTGGGTTGATTTCCCCGTATATGATTAAAACCTCTTTAGGTATCGAACATTTTTTGAATAAACGCAAACAACCATATCACAAAGCCATGATTGGTGGACTGGCCATAGGATTATTATTGTTCATATTTCCGCCACTATATGGTGAAGGTTATGGCGTCATCAATAGTTTGATGCAAGGAAATTATGAAGCATTGCTAGAAAGGAGCTTGTTTTATCAATATGCATCCAATCCTTGGTTTCTTATAGCATTTGCCGGTATCATCATTTTTCTTAAAGTTATTGCATCAGCCATTACACTAGGCTCGGGTGGAAATGGTGGAATTTTCGGCCCATCTTTATTTACCGGAGCATTGTTGGGGTTTGTGTTTGCACAAGTGATGAATCATTTGGGATGGATTGAGTTGAATACAACAAACTTTATTGCAGTGGCAATGGGAGGTGTGATAAGTGGCGTATTACACGCACCGCTTACTGGTGTGTTTTTAATCGCAGAAGTCACTGGTGGCTATACACTGTTTGTTCCGCTAATGATTGTGTCAGCTATTTCCTATTTTATCACCAGATACTTTGAACCCAATTCCATTTATAAGAAAACATTGGTAGAACGTGGCATGATAGCCAATGATAAAGACAATCAACTGTTATCGGAAATAAACGTAAGTGAAGTAATCGAAACAGATTTTCAAACGTTTGGTCCAAATCAATTATTACAAGATGTGGTGAAGGCCATTTCATCATGTAGGCACAATATTTTTCCGGTAATTGAGCGCAATGGCAATTTTTCTGGTGTGGTTATGGTGGATGAAATCAGGGATATTTTGTTTGATGTAAACCTTTATAAACAAAAAAGGGTATCGCAGTTTATGATTATTCCCCCTGCTAGCATCACCGAGCAAACATCAATGAACGATGTGTTGGATATGTTTGAAAAACATTCGGTTTGGTATTTACCCGTGCTAAATAATGGAAAATTTTTAGGTATGGTATCTAAGTCGGGCGTGTTGATGCATTACCGCAAACATTTGATAGACCAAGAAAAGGATATTTTAGAAATGACTGTCTAAAATAAATTGAATCCCGTAACCGGCCACACTATCACTACTGCAAATACAACAAATATAATGCCTGACAATACATTGAGTCGGTGCATGTTTTCGGGCGATAAAATATCTTTAAGCTTGCGAGCAAAATAAGCAATCGAAATCATAGAGATGAACATGGTGGCGATTACGATTGAAAAGAAAAATTCAGATTGCATTAAGTTAAATTTATTTACGGTTTCTACATAAGTAGCTACGCCCAACCAAGCCACCAACACCATTGGATTGATTGAATTGAGCATGATACCTTTTAATAAATACAATACATTTCGCTTTTCGTTTTCAAGGTCATCATGTTCTGAAAAAGATTCCTTTTTCATGATGGAACGTATGCCTAAAAATAGCAAGAAACAAAAACCAATAATGCGTATGGTGTGATCATAGTGGGTTATTTTATCAATAAAAAAGGTGCTACCAAACAATGCAATTGCAATATAAAATATATCGCTCGCTACCACACCAACTGCTATAAACACCGACTTCTTAATTCCACGTTTGATGCTTGTTTGGATAAGCGAAAAAAACACCGTTCCAAATGTGAGGGTAAACATCAATCCGGTAACAATTCCTTTCCATAGTGGTTCAAAAAAATCCATCAACTGCAAGTATACAAGGTATAAGCTATAAAAACCAATAACAATAGATCTGGTAAAACATGGTGTTAATTATTATTTAACATGTTGCAGATAGTATTTCTTTTATATACTACCCAAAGTAATTTGTAAAATATGTTTTTATTATTTTTTTTGCTCACAAATGAAAACCATGAAACATATATATAGGATTATTTGCTGCATAGCATTGTTAAATAGTTATGTAATAAATGCACAAGAAATCAATCTGAAGTGGAATAATTATAAAGTAGAAAATGAAGTTCCGGATAATAAGTATAGATGTATTGAACTCAACGGCAATTACTATTGTATATTTTTTGGAACCTTAGTTAAGCTAGATAAAAAACTGAAAATTGTTAAGAAGGTATCATTGCCAGATAGGCACAAAAAAAGCGATTTAGATATACTTGGTCTTGTACACTCTGATTCAAAAATAACGGTAGTGTGCAAATACTTAGAGAGCAAGAAACAACAAAACTGGTTTTGGGCACGTATTACTTTCAATGAAGACCTTGAAGGACCTATAAACATAGTAGATATATTGAATATTGATAGACAAGCATCGTTAACAAATCATTTTCTAATAAACTACAGCTATAATTCAAACAGAGATGTGGTATATGGAACTATTCCTAAGAACGCTTTCGAAAAAAAGGATAAAATTGATTTCACATTTTTCAATAATTCACTCGAAACGCAAGAAGATTCATATACAGTTGATTTTGGTACATTAGCAGAGGTGACATCGCTTGGCGCCAATATAGTAACACCGAAGAGAGAGTTTTTTGCAATACTTAATCCTAAACAAGAAGCATTTAAGAAAGTGCACACTACCACTTATCTGGCTAAATACTCAAAAGAAGATGGTATGAAAACCATTGAAATAAAACTCGATAAGAACAATGTTTTAAGCAAACCAATGTTATATATGGATACGGTTGAACATAAACTTTTTTTAACCGGATTTGTATCGGATCTTACCAATAACCGCACAATGCAACAAGTTGATTTTTTAACTCAGGTTATTGATGCCAAAACGCTTGAAGTTTTATCCACAAAAAAATATCCCTTGGGATCTATTGATGACAAGTGTGTGAGTGCAAGTAAAGTCTATTCATTATTATATTCGATAGAAGCATACAATCTGGCTTTTTTGCGTTTTAATAGCATTGAGTATGACTATAGTGATGGTAAACTGCTTATCACTGGCGAAATGTATACACGATTTGTTAAAGTTAAAGGTGACCCCGAAAATATAAACTCTAAAGGATCAACAACCAGAGGAAGAACCGGAGCTATCATGTACTTTAATATTGATATAAAAAATGAAATCTGCAAGACTACAATTATACCTCATGAAGTGATTATAACTGATTATGATGATTTTTATAGCGGATATTTCTGTTCATATAATCAAACAGAACAAGTTATGCGTATATTGATGTATGACGATCCAAAGAACACAAAAGCAACATGTGATCCTCAAAAAGGCCCAATTTCTATCAACGATAAAGATGTTGAAAGGATATATCTTATCACGATTGATAAAAATAATCAAGCAAAAAAAGTAGAAGTTACAGTAAACACTGAAGGCATAAAAAGAAAGCTTAAACGAGATAAAATATTTGAAATTAGAACAATGTCAAAACTTGCTGAAAATAAGTATATGGTTTATGATGAAATGAGCATCGGGATTATGACAATTGATTATTAATAACAAAGACAAATAATCATACATTTTATTGTTTAAAATTTATAGCCTAGTGTACATCAAATTAGTTATGTTTTAATTTACAACTTCTAAAATCACGGAGGTATATTTATTGGCAATGTCCATATATTTAAGTTAACTCAAAAAAAAGGCCGCACGATTTCATTCAGATACAACTTACTAAAAATGGCTAATGTTAGTGGTGCAGTCTTAAGCTTTATTTTACTGTAACAACACAAATTTTCTTTCTGAAATGCTATAGGCATTAATATATATGGGTACATCGTTGCTGCGCATGATTGTTGTATTCAAACGCTGCAGGTAAATTGTCAGCGTATCTCCAATAGGAACATGACTTAGCATATCAGACGTAATATCAAAAAATCCTATGTCAACTGAACTTCTCGTCTTCACTATAGGACTGTATGGCTGATCTTTTGTGATAGGTGCTTTATATGAAACAAACACATCTACATTGTTAGTATTATTCGGATATACATTGCTTGTGTCTGCATTCCATCTGATTCGATAAGGCAATGAGTTGACCTTTATTTCAGGATATTCACCAGGAAAGTTAGTGAATGCTGTATCTAAATATATAACCTTAGGTATGTATAATGAAGTGGCAATGGGTGTAAATATTCCTCCACCTGAAATGGCAATTCTTGTATTTGTACCAAAGTTTTTAGCATTTACGCTGTCAACCGTTTGTTGCCCAGCAAATGCATATCTTTTAGTGTCGGGATTAAAAAACAGCTGCATTGTACCTATGTCTAATGTACCAGCATTTTGAAACGCGTTGCCATGCTTAAAATGTGCATAGGCATTGTACTTTGTGGTATATCTGATATTTCCGCTTACATCCAAATCTTTTATACCTTCAGCATAGTATTCAATATATGGTGAAACTATTTTGGTATTGTCAATATTGTCATCCTGTCCGTCTTTATTGCAGGCAGATACTGCTATTGCAATCAGAATCATTACAGACAAACTTTTAAGGTGTGATTTAATCCGGTTAAAAAACATATATATTAAACGTTTCGAAGAAACTCATATTGCGTTTGATAAACAATTATACCGAATACGAAGAAGGATTGATCACAATTAAGCAGATAAGCTGTTTGCAGTTATTCCATAAAAAAAGCTGCCCGAAGGCAGCCTTTCCCTTGTAGGGTTATATGTTTCTGATTACAAATTTCCAACCATATTTTCGGGCTTTACCCACTGATCAAATTGCTCATTGGTAAGCAAGCCAAGTTCGATAGCAG
>CAYSBE010000025.1:0-25759 GCA_964429245.1 uncultured Bifidobacteriaceae bacterium
TAGGCGATAACCTGATATGCGGAGGCTGGTTCAGCAATGGTATTCGCAAACACCTTTCCGAATTCGGACTGACCGGTAATGAGTTTTTGCGCATGGAAACTTCGCAGCTGAATATGTGCAAGGGTCGTAATTTTACCATTCGTGTATCCGGTGCTGATACACTTACAACAAAAGACTTTGTGGCACGTATCAATGGCAATACGTTAGGAATTATAAGTGTGCCATCCAAAATGACATTGACTGTTCAAATACCTCAAAGTATTCCAAACGGTTCGTTTAATTCCTTAACGCTCGAATCAGCTACCACCACACTGCAGGCATCACGTACAATTATTACAGGAGACCCAGCATCAAAAGTTTTACAAACCTCGCGCTCACCTGTTTTATGTACGGGCTACAACCTTTCTGTATTTTTTGCAGACTCAACCAATCGCAATTCAGATACATATAAATGGTATCGAAATGACACCCTCATATTAGGTGCCAATCAATATATGCTGTCAGGTATTACAGCACCGGGTAGTTACAGATCTATTGTTGAAACTCCTGCTAATTGTATAGATACCACTACTTCAATTGTTGTTAGCAATACCGGATTGTGTCAGGCACCAACCTTGTCTGCACAAGGTTTGAAATTCAAATCCATCAGCACAACAAGTGCAATTGCTTTTTGGAAAAACGGAAACGGTGCACGTAGAATTGTGATTGTAAAAGCAGACTCAGCCGTGAATGTAATTCCAACATACGGCACAACTTACACAGCAAGTATTGAATTCGGAAAAGGCGACAGTTTAGGATTTAAAAATTATGTGGTGTATAACGGAACAGGAAGTGAAGCATTGCTCATCGGATTAATTCCCGGCAAAACATATCATATCGCTGTGATTGAATACAACGAAACAGGTGCAGCCAGTTCCTATCAATCATCACCATATCTTATTGGCCGCATTACCCTGCCAGCGGCCACGTACTATAGCAAATCCACCGGAAACCTGAATACGCTGGCTACATGGGGAACAAACACAAACGGAACCGGAACCTCACCCACTAACTTTAGTACACCAGCCATATTCATCATTACAAATAATACTGCGCCTGCACTTTCGGGCAACTGGATTCTCGATAGCTTGTCGAGTGTTGTGCGCGTTGAAACATTTGGTTTGCCCGGTACAATACAGTGTACGATTCCGGCCGGCATACAGGTGCAGTGCGGAAATATGGTTGTAAGCGGAAGAAATATACTTACTGTAAGCGGTGGCTTAAATTGCCAGTTTGCAACAGGACTTGATACCAGCTTGTACATATGGAACGGAAGCGCACAACAATTGATTCCCGAATCGCAAGTAGGGCGATTGACTGTATCGGGTGGGGAGAAAAGAGCGTTAGGAAGAATTACGGTTTCCGATACATTAAATTTAAATGCCATCATCCGCATGCAAGGCGATACATTTACACTGGGTACGCAATTCTTTCCCGTAGGTCCTTTGGTGCGCAGCAGCGGATTTATAGACGGACCCATGAATAGATGGATTCGAAACATCATTACTACAGGCACCAATGGTTTACTGCCAACAGGCAGAGAAAACAAATACATGCCTCTTCAGTTTAATTTCACATCAGCGCCTACGGGAACAGGTAATGTGCTGTTTACCGCTCATGCATTGGCGGCAGTGCCGGGCAATAGCGGACTTCCGGTTTCAGAAGGCGGAGTAAGCATTAAAACAGCCGGTAGAAATGGATTTTGGCGTACTGCAAATACATTAAACCGCACGGGCATCAGTTTTACATTCATTGCAGGAGCAAATAATTACAACGGAGTAAACAATCCGACCACCACACGGCTTATTTTCCGCAGCCCTGGCGGTAATTGGCAAACATTTGGAACGGCCGGAGTAGTAGCAGGAAATGCTGCGGCTTTCACCATCACAAAAACCAATGTATCGTTGTTTGGTGAGTTTGCCATTGGAGCAGACAGTGCTGTTAATCCTTTGCCGGTTGAGCTTATCAGTTTTTCAGCTTCAAAACAACCAGATCATTCAGTTTTACTGAGTTGGGAAACTGCCAATGAAATCAACAATGACTATTTCGAACTCGAACGGTCAAATGATGCAAATCATTTTAGAACAATAGCAAAAGTATTTGGAGTTGGAAATTCAAACAGCTTTTCTGCATATGAACACATAGACAGAGAATCAGCAATGATTTTAAAAAATAATAAACCCATCTATTATCGCTTGAAACAAGTTGATGTTGATGGAAAATATGCATACAGCAATATAGTAAACGTATCAAGTTATACAGTTAGAGGCGACATATCGGTATTCCCGAATCCAGCAAATTCAACAGTATATATAAAGGACTTAACTCAAGAAGCCACGTTGCATGATATTTTAGGTAATAAAATAATGAATATACCTGTAAATGGTATAATTGATATGACAGAATTGCCTACCGGAATTTATATCATAAGAACAGAAAGCGAATCAATCAAGCTAGTAAAATATTAAGCTATTGCATCAGTTTAATTTTAAACAACCATTAACTGGCGGGGGATTTCACTTACATGACCAATATCATATTTACTTGAAATATGATTCATTAATTTGCCATACTAAACTTTTATAGAAAATGAAGGATGATAATAAGCAAGAATTGCTCTCACGTTTAGAAAATAAGTTTAACGCCATTGGCCAAGATGTGAATGTGCACCTAGAAGGTTTAGTTTGGGCAAAACCTATAACATATTGGGACTATATTCAAACAGATGCCTTGCTCAATCTGCAAACACAACGCACTACCCTGCCTGATGAAATGGTATTTATCATGTACCATCAAGTAAATGAATTGCTGTTTAAAATGATATTGTGGGAAATAGATCAGGTGGTAAAAAATGAAATCACAGATGCCGCTTTTTTTGCTGATAAGTTATCTCGAATAAGCCGTTATTTTGATGTATTAAGCTCTTCATTTGATGTGATGAAAGAGGGAATGGCCGTGGAGCAATACCTAAAATTTCGCAACACACTTACACCTGCAAGTGGTTTTCAAAGCGCGCAATACCGACTCATTGAATTTGCTTCAACATCATTGATAAATTTAATTGACTACCGTTTTAGGGATACCATAGATCGCAATACACCCTACGAGCATGCGTATGAAAACTTATATTGGCAAGCTGCCGGAAAAGACCATAAAACAGGGAAGAAAAGCACGTTGATTCAATTGTTTGAAGAAAAATATAAACCTTTTTTCTTGCAAAAAATGTCCTTTTACAATGACCATAATTTGTATACTAAGTTTCTTGTGCTGCCTGAAGAAATAAAAAAAGACGCTACACTAGTGAAAGCCATGCGGCACTATGACTACACTGTCAATGTAAGTTGGGTGATGGCTCATTACCATGTAGCAGAAAAATACTTGGAAAGTGGCCCGAAAAAAGCCGAAGCTACAGGAGGAAGTGATTGGAAAAAATACATGCATCCCCGCTATCAGCGAAGGATTTTCTTCCCCGATTTATGGTCGGAAGAAGAGCTTAAACACTGGGGAGAAAATGTATAACCACGTTTTCTTGAAATGTAAGCTATTTGTTAAATCAACTTAAAATCCGCTTCACATCCCAAAACGGATAATTTTTACCTAAATTAGCCGCCTAAATAAATGTGAATCAGACGTCATGATGAAAAAAAATCTCCTTATACTTTTTTTATCTTTTTTCTCAATAACAACAAGTTTTTCCCAAACATACTTTGTTGAAAATTTTGATCAACTGTTTACCGGAAGCCCAGCAGCACCTCCGGGATGGAAGCAAACCCGCATACAATCTGTTGTTACAGCCACCGGAGAAAGAGATTGGACCCAAAACTTTTGGTCGGGAAGCTTGTGGGTTTTTCCTACCAACGGCATACGTCCACCTAATGCAGTGAGCGGAACCGGGGTATTGTACATTGAAGATGCTAACCTAGGCGCCAGTGCTACCGCTTGGACAGAAAGAAGGCTCGAGTCACCTTTGATGGATTTAAGCACATCAACCAACCCCTACCTTCGATTTTTTTATTTCAATAGAGAAGGTCCCGGGCAACTCATGAACGTGCGCATGGTTATATCTGCAGACAGTGGCAGAACATGGAATACCTTATCCAACATTTTAAATGGCTACCATACAAATATCAGTGCGTGGGACCGAATCAGTATTCGTATTCCTGCAAAATACCAAAAAGCAGGTATAAGAATTGGCATTTCTATTGTAAATCGGTTTGGTTTCAACAACCCATTTTTTGATTCTTTGGTGGTTGAAGAATTCACACCAACCACTATCTTTTCAAACAATTCAGGAAATTGGAATGCCACATCAACCTGGATAGGTGGTATAATTCCAACTAGTAATCATCACGTGGTGATAGGTACGGGCCACACAGTGACCGCTGCCACTTCAGGATTTCCAACAAGTGGAATTATTTCGCGGTGCCAAAATTTATCCATTGACGGAACATTGAACTACGGAACAGGAACCAATAATTTATTGCATGTGCAAGGCAACCTGGAGGTAAACGGTACCTTAAATGCATTTAACGGAACAAGCGGAAGGATGGTTTTAGTAGGAGGAAATGTAACCTTAAATTCAGGATCAAACGCAATATTAAATACCAACCCGGCCATCAACCAAGGAAATGCAAACAGTATACCTTTGGTACTTCTTAATGTAAATTCAAGTGGCTTTATTTTTAACAATGCGGGCCCCGCTGCGTTTACAAATAACGGCAACCTTTCTTCAGGCACTAAACGTATTATTAATGTCATTCATTTAGGCTCCGATACGTTTACCTATGCCGGAGATACGGCCTACATTACCCAAACTTTTGCACTTAGAGATGGATTTGTAGACCCAAATAACGTGTTGGCAATAGGAAATGCTCCAACTGCTATTTCTTCTTGTAATGTGCAAATCGTGAGGGGTCGTTTTATTGGTGAACCGATATGGGATAATAGAAATATTACCACAAGAGGTGTCGGATATCATTTTTCCAATACCGTTACGGTAGAACCAACTACCATTCAACAGGGATTTGAAATTCCAAGAGTAACCGGAACCCGAACTGTTAATGGGATATTGTATATGAATACCCATAATAATTTGTCTTTAACAGATACCGTTAGGGTAACAAACCAATTACAATTGGTGAGGGGAATCATCAATACAGCTGCCAACCGCTTTTTGTGGTATTCTGGAGGTGCAGCAGCTTTAGGAGCAGGCGTACAACCTTCTGTTACTTCCCCATCTGCCAATCATGGTTCATATATCAACGGTCCGCTGCGTGTAGATTTCCAAGTAGCAAGTGTAATTTACAATATTCCACTGGGAGTGGGAGGTAGCTTTAATTCACCTACCATTAGCACAAATGGAAGACGGTTATTAACCATTACACCCGGAGTTAGCTTTCCCGCAAATACACAAATTTTGTTTCAACCCTTGCAATCGCAAGCAAGAGGCACAGTCAACAGTCCGGCAGTAACCTTACTGGGTACACGCGCATACCAACTGCAGCGCTTAAATACGGGTGATTTGCCGGGAACCACTACCATTACAGCAGAGTTGTTCAATAACAACAGCGCAAATACCGATAGTTTATACGGAAATCAGAATCAATTGTTCATGATGCAGTCTACTGCAATCACTGGAAGTTGGAATACAAGATCAACCCTAAGCGGAGCAGCTGCTGTATTTGCAAATAACACTTACTACACACGTCAGGCATCAGTAATTGGACCATTAAACACCCAAGGCGAATTCATCACATTTGCTACGCAAGCTCCGGCAATCAAGTATGATTCCAATACGGTAACCAGAGAAACAAGTAATTTCTCAGGTGGAGTTCCGTTAACTGACTTGCGCATTATGCGTGTAAGGGTATTTGCTTCAGGAACGGTTGTCAGATCACGGGTTAATCAGATGCGTTTCACAACTGCCGGAACAAGCAATACGGCACCTATTCTAAGGGCAAAAATATATTTCACAGGAAATGATTCGGTTTTCAATTCAAATACCCAATTCGGCACAGCAGTAAATAACCCTGTTGATACCATGACATTTGTTGGCAACACGGCACTAAATTCCGGTAACAACTTTTTTTGGCTTGTGTATGATATGGATGGAACATCCATTAGTGGAGATTCAGTTACTGCCAGGCCTGTATCTGTTACTATTGATGGAATTACAGATAGTTTAAGGGTTCCACCTCCCGGTAGAAGAATAAGTGTTGCACCCATGCAATTTGTAAATGCAACGTGTAATCATCCCACATTGGCTCCAATTACACGAGGAACTACACAAAATGAAATGATTCGGTTACGTATAAATACCACCACGTTAGGATCTACTATCCAATTATCATCCATTAACGCCAATAATATTGGCTCAACCAATCCATTTATTGATGTAGACAGTATTACCGTGTGGTATACCGGAAATAATCCAAATTTTACATCCCCTGTTTTCTTTGGACGTGTGGGTGCACAAAGCGGAAGTTTCACCATTACCGGCACACAGGATTTGCTTAATGATTCCAACTTCTTTTGGCTCAATTACAATATTCCTGTATTTGCTAATTCGGGTAACGTGGTGGATGCTGCCATTACCAGTATGCAAATTGGCGGAGTGGCTCGAACACCACTGGTAAGTTCACCGGCCGGCAATAGGTCAATCATTTCAAACTATTGCGTTTCTGAACCGGTTGACACAACAGATTCTGATATTGGAAGGGTGATTTTCAGAGATGGGAACGACACGTTAATGAATATTGGAAATGGCTGCGGAAATAACCAGCCATGGGCTACCGGTGGTTATACCAACAACACCGCAATTGGAGGTATCAATATTAACAGGGGCTCAAACATTTCATTTACTATTTGCTATGCGAGTTCATCTTCTCTTTTGGTTCCATCGGGAGCTGCAATTTATATCGACTTAAACCGAAACGGATCATGGGAAAGCAATGAAATGCTTTGGACTTCATCTACCCTATCCAATACCAATTTCACCGGCACCATCAATATCCCTTGTTCGATTAGCTTGGGAACAACCCGCATGCGCATTGTTTTGCAAGAAGGAAACTTGCTCAACTCTTTTAATGCATGTGGTCAATACAGCTTCGGTGAAACCGAAGATTATACCATTAATATCACAGAACAAACACCTCAATTTGTTGCCACAACCACTTCACAACTAACCGGTACAGCTTCACCTGCAAATGCCAATATTCCAATTTTATACTTACCCGTAAAAATCAAAAGTTCAGACTGCTTAAAGGGCACTATTACCCAAATGTATTTGCGCACAACAGGCACAACCAATATGGCTGATATTGCAGCAGCTAAAATTTACAAAACATCAGGAAATACATTCAATACCTTAACCTTGCTTGCAACCATTAATAATCCCGGTATAGGTATGGTTTTCAATTTGGCAGATACCACGGTTAATGACACCAATCATTATTGGCTAACGTATGACATTGCATCAGGTGCAATAGGAAACAATGTATTGGATGCGCAATTTGACAGCATTAGGTTTCAATCTGTAAACTATACCCCATTGGTATCAAATCCTACTGGAAATATTACCATTACTGCACCTATGACGTACATCGGTTCCACATCAGAGCATACTACATTGACAAAGGTTGTAAGAGGAACCACCAATAATATCATGCTCAGGATTCCGGTTATCATGTCTCCAACCGGTGCACCTTTACAAGCCACTCAATTTAACTTGAACACTGCAGGTAGTTCCAATCCAATTACAAGCATTGATAGCATGTACATTTGGTATACCGGGCACAATTCATCATTTGTAAATCCGTTGCTGTTTGGGTTTAGCCCTGCACAAGCAGGTGCATTTGCAATTAATGGGGTTAGAAATTTACTAAATGATACCAATTATTTTTGGCTTACCTATAAAATTTCTGCTACGGCAAATACCACTGATTCGGTTGATGCAAGATTATCCAATATTGTTATCGGTGGGATAAACAGAATTCCTACAGATTCAAACCCTGCAGGATCACGTAAAATCAGAAATCAATATTGCACCTCATTTGCTGCCGAAGTTGATGACGGGGAAATTTTTAACGTAACCATCGGCTCATTAAATAATTCATCCACGTGTTCTACTACAGGTGGACCGGGTTCTGTACTCAATAAATTTTCAGATTATTCTGCAACTGTTTCTCCTGTAACATTGGTTGCCGGAAAACCTATTCCTTTTTCTGTTCACACTTCAACCTGTGGTGGTAATTTCCAATCGGCACTTGGCATTTGGATTGACATCAATGATGATGGTGATTATACAGATGCAGGAGAACAATTGCATACGTCACCATTATTTACTTATGGCCCAAGCATGTTCAGAACCGGCAACCTAATCTTGCCATGTCCTGATGCGGATGGCAATTACCGCATACGGGTTTCTCTTATTGAAACCAATACCCTTCCCATCACTTCTTGCCAAACCTATTCTTACGGAGAAACCGAGGAGTATCTTGTGCGTGTGGTGAAAGAAACACCAATGTTCCAATTTGCAAGTGCCATACAACGAACAGATACCATTGAAGCAGCCACACGCAACAACCCAATACTGAGAATTCCAATGAAAGCAAATACAAACAATTGCAATATGAGTATCATCTCTCAACTGCGATTTGGTGCAAATGGAACCACACAACTCAATGATATTGCAACAGCAAAAATTTATAAAACAACTACTCCAATATTTGACACGTTGCGCTTGCTTGGACAAGTAAACAATCCTGCCATTTCTTTTGCAATCAATATTCAGGATACCCTTGGATTTGACACCAGCTATTATTGGCTCACGTATGATATAAACCCATCTGCCGCAAATAATAACCAGCTGGATGCCCGATTTGACAGTATACTCTATAATGGAAACTGGCAAATTCCTTCTGTTACAAATCCGGCAGGAAACGCATTGGTATTTACATTTATGAAATACATTTCATCTAATGCGGAGCATCCTACCTTTTCTAATCCCGACCAAGGTGCTGCTAATGTACAAATACTGCGCATTCCGGTAACGATGACTACTTTGGGACAAGCACTTTCACTCACCCAATTACAACTCTCTACTTTAGGAACCAACAATGCACTTAGTAATTTAGACAGCATTAAGGTTTGGTATACTGGCACCAATTCTACTTTCTCTTCATCTCAATTATTTGCAGCCACCGGTTCGCAAAATGGTGCGTATACAATGAACGGGAATATCACTTTGCAGTTTGGTATAAATTATTTCTGGGTAACCTATAAATTGAAATCAAATGCCATTATTGGCGACACACTTGATGCATCACTTGTTAACCTCACTATAAACGGAGTTCAACGCATCCCTTCTGTTTCATCTCCTACAGGAATTTTACGTATCAGGCCAAACTATTGCGTTCCATCTTATACGAGTGGCACTGCGTTTAATCATTTTATTAGTGCAGTAAACTTATCTAACCTTAGCTATACAGGCACTGCATCAACGGCTCCTTATTTTACTTATTTCGATTCATTGCAAGCAATATTACAACGAGGTGTTACTTACTCCCTCACCGTAACACCCGGTACACAACCAGGTAATACCATTGTTGCTTGGATTGATTATAACAATGACGGTACCTATACAGCTAGCGAAAAAATTGGAGAAGTGGTATCAATTGGTGCAAGTCCGGCATTTGCAACATTCACCTTCACTGTTCCGCTTAATGCTCCACTGTTAACTACACGCGTGCGAATATTGTTAAATGACAGTGCCGGCAGTAATTTTCCGTCTTGTATGAGTTCATTGGTTGGAGAAACCAAAGATTTCGCAATACAAATAAATGCTGCTCCTATTCCGGTTACATATATTTGGAACCAAACAGGTGCTGCAAGTTTTACCACACCATCCAACTGGACTCCCGCACGTAACAATACCAACTTGAATGATCGCCTGGTATTTAACAGCGGAGGCAATATCACCGTTACCAATGTGCCAACTCAAACGGTTGCATCTATTACCATTTTAAACAATACTCATGTAACGCTTCAAAGTACATCAGCTGCCAATTTGGGTGCAAACGATTCGTTGAACCTGACATCAGGCAGAATTACAACAGGTAATAATGTAACCATCCGATGTGGTAGCAACACTCTATTAAACAATGGCGTGAATATAGGAACCATAACAGGAAGCGGCTATGTAAATGGACGCCTGCAAAGGTGGATAAACAATTTAGGTAGCTATGCATTTCCGGTAAATTATGTTGATACAGCCAGAACAACAACCTTAAATTATACAGCAGCCCCGACAACTCCGGGTACAGTAACAGTAACGTTTATTCCGGGAATTCCGGGCACATCTGGTTTGCCATTTGTTGATAATAGCATCACCCTAAACCGGGTGGCAGAAAATGGAGTATGGCGCATTACTCCCGAGAATGGCTTAGCAGGTGGAACATACAACCTTGCATTACGTGCTGATGCATTTAGAGGCGTTCAAAATATTGCTTTGCTATCTCTTATCAGAAGAAATGACAGCCTATCAAACTGGATCAACAGTGGATCATTTGCTGCTGCAACTGGCACAACCAATTCATTTATTCTAAACAGAACAGGCCTCACCTCATTTGGTGAATTTACTGCAGCAGGTAATTTATCATCAAATCCCCTACCGGTTGGTTTCGTTGCATTTACTGCAACAGCTAAGCAAAAAGATGTGGATTTACGTTGGGCTACTGCTTTCGAACAAAATAATAAAGGCTTCCATATTGAGCGTTCATATGACCTGATTCGTTTTGAGAAAATTGGATTTGTAAACGGACAAGTCAATAGCCAACATATTCATGAATACGCTTATGAAGACAATGGCGCATTCAATATCTCCAACACCATCTACTACAGATTGGTGCAAGAAGATATGGACGGCCATACTGAGTATTCTGAAACAAGGGTTGTGCACGCTGTAGACGGAAATGGCAACATCATCATTCGCCCGAATCCATTTGTTACAAATACAACTTTGGTATTTAATAATGCAGCTGAAGGAAATTATAGCGTATTCATTACAGATGCACAAGGCCGATTGATTGCAGAAACTAATTTGACACTCGCATCAGGCAATGCAACAATCACCCTTGAAGCACTAAACAGCATTGCACCTGGTATTTATTTTATTCAGGTTAAAGGATACTCAAATAATATTTTCAAAATTGTAAAATCAGCATACTAGTTGTAGGCAATATTCTTAAAAGAGGGGGTAAACTTTAAGCAGTTTCCCCCTTTTGCTTTTCATTGATTTCAACCTACTTTTGCGCACTTATTCATCAACTATGTCAGTAAAACAACTTATAGAATGTGTCCCTAATTTTAGTGAAGGGAACGATATGCAACTTATTCGTCAGATTACAGATGCAATAGAATCTGTTGACGGAATAAAATTGTTGGATGTTGATCCGGGCAAAGCAACAAATAGAACGGTAGTTACATTTGTTGGCGAACCCGATGCAGTTGTTGAAGCTGCATTTAGAGGCATTAAAAAAGCAGCAGAAATTATTGATATGAGCAAACACAAAGGAGAGCATCCGCGCATGGGCGCTACCGATGTTTGTCCGCTCATACCGGTTTCAGGAATCAGCATGGAAGAGACGGCCAAGTTGGCTCAACAATTGGGTGAGCGTGTAGGCAATGAACTTTCCATTCCTGTTTACTTATATGAGTTTGCCCAACCAAATGCTTCACGCAATAATTTGTCGGTGATTCGCGCTGGTGAGTACGAGGGATTCTTTGAAAAAATAAAATTACCTGAATGGCAACCTGATTTTGGACCTTCCGTATTTCCTGCAAAAACAGGAGCTACCGTGATTGGTGCGCGTGAGTTTTTGATTGCATATAATGTAAATCTAAATACCAAATCAGTGAGGTTGGCTAACTCCATTGCATTTGATGTGCGGGAAGCCGGACGTGTGAAGCGGGAAGGAAATCCCATAACGGGAAAAATTATAAAAGACGAAGAAGGAAACGAAGTGCGCATTCCCGGAACTTGCAAAGCGGTGAAAGCTATTGGATGGTTTATTGAAGAGTATGGCATCGCACAAATTTCCATGAACCTAACAAATTACAACATTACCCCGCTTCATATCGCGTTTGATGAAGTTTGCAAAAGCGCTGAACGCAGGGGCTTGCGTGTTACGGGTTCTGAATTGGTAGGACTTATCCCATTGCAAGCCATGTTGGATGCCGGCAAATTTTTTCTAAAAAAACAAGGACGGTCTATTGGTGTAAGTGAGCAAGAACTCATCCATATTGCCATAAAATCAATGGGATTGGATGAACTTTCCCCATTTGACCCGTCTAAAAAAATTATTGAATACCAATTGCGCCAAGCACTGGATGAAAAACTCATCAGTATGACGCTGCGTGCATTTGCTGATGAAACTGCAAGCGAGAGCCCTGCCCCGGGAGGAGGCTCTATCAGTGCCTATGCAGGCGCATTAGGTGCAGCACTAGGTGCTATGGTAGCCAACCTTTCTGCAGGTAAGCGCGGTTGGGAAGATAAAATAACTTTTTTCAGTGAATGGGCTAATCAGGGACAGCACATCAAGCAAGAATTACTTCGCCTGGTAGATGAAGATACACGTGCATTTAATGCCATTATGCAAGCATTTGGTATGCCCAAATCAACACCCGAAGAAAAAGCAGCCCGCGCCTTGGCCATCGAAAATGCTACCAAATATGCTTGTGAGGTACCTCTAATGGTTATGCAAACGGCCTATCAAGCCTTGCCCATGTTTACTGCAATGATTGAAGTAGGGAATCCCAACTCGGTAACCGATGCTGCGGTTGGAGTGCTGTGTATGAAAACTGCTGTGCGCGGGGCATACCTCAATGTGCTGGTAAATGCAAAGGAATTACAAGACAAAACATTTGCACAAAACATCATAAGCAAAGCAAAAGCCATATTAGACGAAAACCACAAACGAGCTGACGAATTGGTTGCTAAAGTGGAACAACAAATACGGTAGTTCGTATATTTTATCGTGTCCATTTCAATTAAACACCCGCGTCAATTGCCATCGGTGATAATAAGCTTGTTCATTGCTATTTTGTTTATATTAGCCAAGCAAAAAACCTCCATTTTCACACCAATGGTCACCATCAGTTTCGCATAGATTTCCTACTTGGTGTAATAAGAGAAAGGTTATTGTGTATATAAACGAGTTAACGGTTAGCTTAAAATATAAAAATGAATTTTTATTTTATAATGCTTATTTCACTATTAGGTAGCAATTTTGTAACGGCTCAATCTGATACCATATATGTTGATCAATTAAGAACTGAATCTGGCGTAGATCCAACAAGAGTAAATTCGAGAGTAGGCTATTCCACTTTGTACTTTGATAAAGCCAACAATGCTTCATCGGTCTCTAATAGATTAAATGTATTACTTGGAGTGAATAGTTGGAGCTTCTCAATTAAACCAGAAATCATATCCATACATAATGGAATTGAGGGAACAGGATTTAATACTAGCTTAGCCGATCTGAAATTTTCAATTTTAAATGCATTTTATGTTAAAGGCAAAAACGCTCTGGCCGGATCAATTGAATTTAATCTTCCATTTGGTAAAAAAGATTTTGGAAGTCAATATTTTTCGGCAACACCAGCAATTACATATGCTTATACCATAAATACCAGTTTGTTTTTTGCAATACAACCACAATATTCTTTTGCAATTGCTAAGGATAATCTTTATCCGGACTTAAGTGTTTTAACCATCCGAAACTTCATCGCAAAGTTCACTAAGAATGGATTTTTCTACGTATTTGAAGCTCGAACAATTTTTGATTTTGAATACACTAATTTTGATTTGATTCTATCTCCGATTATTGGAAAATCATTAGGGGCAGGATACAATCTAATTGGTTTAATGGAAATTCCAACAAAGCAATCAACAATTAATTCAAGAGGTATTCTTTACCAAATCGGATTTAATAAGAACTTTTAATAATCAAAATAGATTAATATGAATCATGCAAAATTAATCCCATCAATGTGCTTAGCACTTTTCTTTCTTTTCGCCTGTAACAATAAGAAGAAAACAAATAGCGAAAACACAGCTGATCAATCAGGTACTTCAATAAGTTATCCTACCAAAAACCCATTTTTATCTTCATTGATTTACGGTGTAACACACATTAATTCAGGACAAACGAACTGTGTTCCGTATAATATTAAAGATGGTGAGTTTAAAGTTGATTTGGAAAAACTTACTCCAATATGGGGTGGCCCTGTTAACAATGTAACATACGCTTCAACAGATACAAATTTTATGTGGTCCGTGTCAACTGATCGTATTGCATTGATAGATAAGAAAGGAAACAATTGGAATCTGGTAACCGATATTGACTTGCCAGGAGCTAAACGTTTGACTGTTGAACAGTTAAAATCTATATCAGATGTAAAATATACTTCATTAGATTTTGCTTCTAAACATCTTAAACAAATTTTAGGTTCACAACCCGGTTTGGTTTTACCGGCTGGTGTATATGCTTTAGTAAGTTCTGATAATTATGTGTATGCCAATGCAGGTAATGTTGTTTCTGCAATTGGTTTAATTGACAAATCCGATCCATCAAAAGGACTTGAAGTGAAGTATAAATTTGATGTTTCTTTTCTTATTCCTGCTGCCGAAGTTGCTCCGGGAGTTAAGCGAATAAATATGGTTGGGATGAATATGACCTATGATGGACACATCGTAATTGGTGCTGTAAACGGCATTGCGGTAATAGACAGACAATTAAAAGGTCCGGGTAAATTTTACGCATTTAATGATACGGAGTTATGCACCAATTCTATGGCCGTTGATGAAAATAATGGTATTTATGTTGCCACTGGAAGTAAAACTCCAAAAGGAGATGGTATGATGCGTAAACTGGTATGGACAGGCAGTGAAATTTCAGACAAGGAAACAGATGGCGCCTGGATAAGTCCTTATAACGGTGGTGACTGGCCACCTGCAATAAAAGCAGGAACGGGTGCAGGTTCAACCCCAACTTTAATGGGTTTTGCTAAAGACGAAGACAAATTAGTATTGATTACAGATGGTCAAAACAGAATGAATTTAGTCGCTTTCTGGCGCGATTCAATACCAGCATCTCATCTACAAAAAGGAGGAACAAAATCCAGAAGAATTGCAGGTTTAATTCCTATTAAAGCAGGTTTATCTGAAGATAAACCCTGGATTCAATCTGAACAAACCATTGTAGTAAATGGTTGGGGCGCATTTCTGGTAAATAATCTAATTGATGAAGGACATCCGGATAGAATAATTGATGTATTGACCGTAGGTCCTGTTCATCAAGGCCCAAAAGGAATGGAAAGAGTTGAATGGAACCCTGAAAAAAATGAATTCTTCACTGTTTGGACAAGAAACGATGTAGTCTCAACGAGTATGGTTCCTTTGGTTACAAGTGGTTCAAACATGGTTTTAGTAAATGGTTATACTACTGAAAGGGGTTGGGAAATAACCGGCCTAGACTGGAATACCGGCAAAAACAGAACACGAGTAGAATTCGGCCAATCAAACAGAGGCAATGGTGCTTATGCTATACTTCAGCTTTTAGAAAATGGAGACTTATTATTTAATTCGGTTATTGGGCCATATAGAATTCCACTAGTGAAATAAGTACAAATAAAACGTAAATTGCCAAACCGCTATCAGCGGGTTTAAGAAATTGGCGGTTCAGTGGTTACAGGATGTTCAGTTTTGCAATGGGAAATTTGTAGTGGCAGATAGTTTAATGCTCCGAAATCCCCACAGCCGCGCATATCGATAGTTCGGTACGCAGTTCAGCGTGCTAAGGTATTAGCAATTCAATTAAATATTCGGCTACAAGGGCATACGCAAGATTCATACGTATTCTAAACAAGATAGAACTATCTCCGATTCGTTGTATCTATACAAAAATCAGTCTTACTTAGGCTTTTCCTCGGAGCAATTAAATAGCAGAAGTGATGGCTTCTTTCTCAATTTTTTTCACCAACCCCTGCAACACATTTCCCGGACCGCACTCAATAAATTCTTTCGCGC
Organism: uncultured Bifidobacteriaceae bacterium; assembly: GCA_964429245.1. Taxonomy (GTDB): domain Bacteria; phylum Bacteroidota; class Bacteroidia; order UKL13-3; family UKL13-3; genus CAYSBE01. The sequence goes on from CAYSBE010000025.1 coordinate 16,127, forward strand.
CATCTCTTACCATGGCTTGTACACTTTGTGTCCAATTTACGGGTGCCGTAAGTTGTGCTACTAAATTGCTTCTGATTTCATCCACGTTGCCGATAGATGTGATGATGTATGCGACACCGAAGTTACTATATCTATTTTACAATTTTCTGAATGAATTTTCTACCATCAAATAATTGAATAACTACTGCAATAAAAGATCCAGTTGGAATATGTTCAACATTTATTTCAATTTCCCCTTGCAAATGGTAAGTTGAATTTTCAAAATTTTCACCATTAAGTAAATTAATTATCGTAACACTTGAAACAGGAAAAGCTTGTTGCCAAATGTTAGGATCACTGTAATCAGTAGGTGTAGAATTATTATTGTTGCAAGTAGGAATCAATAATACACCTTTAATTTTTAGCTTCCTCCTTTCATCCCACCAATGAGCCTCAGATTGGTAGCAGCCACCAAAAAAAGCATGATTTATACCCCTCCCAAAGTCGATAAAGCTATTATCCAGAATCGTGACCGCCTGACCATTTGCTAACTTTGAAAATTCCTTTTCAATCTTATAAAGCCAACTTTGAATGGGGTCTGTTGATTGGCCCTGTGCAACTTTTTCTTTCAACTTATTTATAAGTTCATTTAATTTCTCTGTACTCGACTGACTACTAAATTGATTGGGTTTGGCTGTTCCACAAGGTAGAATGGGAAATGGTTGTTTTATTACATTACCATTAGGTCCTATATAAGCGTTTGGCCAATTAGCAACAAGCAATCGGGTGAAATATTCAGGTGGTAAAGAGAATATATCATTATCAGTCCAATTTCCTATTAAAGCCCTTCGCATTTCATCATGATTCTCGCCCGTTGTATAATCTCTTAAATTTCCAACTCCATTCGGTGTGATAACTGTATGAATTCTATTCCAAGGTACCGGTGATCCTCCATTTAGTGTTGTAAAGTTTGGTTCAATTGGGCCCGTATTACATGCACATGGAAAAGGAAATGCTCTTATTTCTACTTCTCTTCTTTCTTCTTGCATCGTCTGATTGTTTCTCCAAATTTCTTGTTTAATCGATATGCAGCCATAGAAGGTACACTCTATACAACGAGTTCTTATATACAATAATGTATATTGACTTGTCCCCCCGCTAATAATTGATTGCGCGTAAATACTACTACTAAAAAATAGGTAGAACTGTAACAACAAAAATAATTTTTTCATATATTTTTTTGTACAAAAATATAAAACCAATACATTTGAGTTTAAACAAAAAATCCATGACATTAGCTAAGCATTATATATTGCTTTTTTTAGGAATAATTTTACATACTTATGATGTTTGTGCTATTCAAATAAATCCACAAGATGGCACTGTTGGTGATACCATCCAAATCCATTTGAATAAGCATCAATGGAACGGTGACACCTCAGGCTTGGAAGTATACTTTACTCCATACATTAAAGGAGTTATTATCTCAACATCTGACTCAGTGATTAGCGCTTTGGTACCTACAGGTTGTATTTCAGGTCCTATACATGTTATCATAAATGAAAGACTATTCAAAAGTGAGCAACCCTTCTTCATGCTTTTTTCTAGTAATTCCTCATTTAAAGCGAGCACTAATTTGAGGCGTATCAGTATGGAAGGTCAAACTTTTCCTGCATCATCTCCCCTTCCAAATGGCAGCAACTTTTATGGCACCACTGCGGATATTGATGGAGATGGTCGTGTAGATTTCATCACTTCAGCAAGCAGATATAATGGCATTTCGATTTTACGGAATACTATGTCGTTCAACTACAATTCGACTGAGGTTATTGGCTCAGCATCTTTTGAAGCAATATCTACCAATCTTCCATCTGGTGATACGTCTATCTATCATACTCAGGTCGATGATTTAAATGCTGATGGTAAACCCGATATTATTGGTGTTTCATTATTTACAAATAAAATTTATGTATACATAAATCAATCCATTCCGGGAAGTATTTCTTTCAAACCTGTTATTAAGTTACAGGCAAAAACAAGCCGTCTATCAAAAGTAAGGTGCAGTGATATCAATGGTGACGGCAAATCTGATATAATTGTATCTTCAGCCGACTCATCTTTGGTAAGCATTCATATAAACCAATCAAACGGAAATGACATATTTGTAACATCATTCACAGATACTACCATAATTACAAGCCAATCTTGCCGACCCAACGGAGCTTACGGCATTTCTACGGAGGATTTAAATAATGATGCATTGCAGGAATTAATTGTAGTAAACTATTGCGATGCAAGTGTCTTGATTTATGTAAATGAAGGAATATCTGCATCCGGATTTCCTGTCTTTTCTATACCTCTAAGTATAGCCCTAGAAAGTAATCCCTTAAATGTGGTTGTGGGTGATTTAAATAAGGATGGAAAAAATGATTTAGTAATTAGTCACCAAGATAGTGCTATCAGCATCATTCAAAACAATGGATTTAATAATCAGGTGTTGGATTTTACAAAAATCGAATACATGAATAAGTTCAATGCAACTAGATACGTGAGGGGATATTGGGATATTGCATTGGCTGATATCAATGCTGATAGTAAACTTGATATTATTCTTGCAGCAAATTTTTCAATTTCAAATCAATTGATGACCCGAATGGTGGTTAATCTAAATAGCTCTGAATCTATGATACAAATGGAGGCAGAAACAGGCGATCAAGAAAACATGGTTGCTGTAGTTTATAATAGCCTTGGTATATCAGTTGCTGATTTTAACCATGACGGAAGACCTGATATGCTTTTAAATTGCTCGAGTGATCAATTTTTTTCTCCATCCGGAAATTTAAGTTCCATTACAAACCAGTTTGGATTTCCTACGTCTATGAAAGAAAAATCCATTGCTATAGCTGCAAATAAAAGATATATCGTATATCCAAACCCTGTTCGTGATGTATTATATGTACATGATGCGATTGAATTACAACAGATTTCTATAATCAATACAATCGGAGAAGTTGTATATAGCGGGTTGGGGCAAGAAATCATGTTGAATAACCTACCAGCAGGAATATACTATGTTCGGATAACCGGCTCTTCACATACCTACGTAGAACCGATTATTAAAGATTAAAATCAACTGTTACATGTAGACTTTACATGTCCCAATCAAACCGCAGAAGTGATGGCTTCTTTCTCTATTTTTTTCACCAAACCCTGCAACACATTTCCCGGACCGCACTCAATAAATTCTTTCGCGCCATCTCTAACCATGGCTTTTACACTTTGTGTCCATTTAACGGGTGCAGTCAGTTGCGCAACTAAATTTTTTCTAATTTCTTCAATATTGCTCACTGCGCTTGCTGTTACATTTTGGTAAACGGGGCAAATAGGTTGGCTAAAATGTGTCGCATTAATTGCCGACTCCAATTCGATGCGGGCCGGCTCCATTAGTGGCGAGTGAAAAGCTCCACCAACAGGCAATACCAAAGCACGTTTTGCTCCTGCTGCTTTTAATAATTCGCAAGCTTTGGCAACACCGCTTACTGTACCGGATATCACCAACTGACCCGGACAATTATAATTGGCTGCAACCACGATATCATCAGCAATACTTGCACACACTTCTTCCACCTTTGCATCATCAAGTCCCAATACTGCAGCCATTGTTGAAGGTTGTAACTCGCAAGCTTTTTGCATGGCCATTGCTCTTTGGTATACCAATTTTAAGCCATCTTCAAACGATAATGTTTTGTTAGCTACTAATGCCGAAAACTCGCCAAGTGAATGGCCTGCAACCATATCCGGTTGAAAATGCTCTCCCGCAACCAATGCTTTCACAACAGAATGAATAAAAATAGCGGGCTGTGTTATTCTGGTTTGCTTCAGCTCTTCATCCGTTCCACCAAACATGGTATCGCTTATGCTAAAGCCTAGTAATGCATTAGCTTGCTCAAAAAGTTCCTTGGCTTGACTGTTGTTTTCATATAAGTCTTTCCCCATTCCGGAGAATTGTGATCCTTGACCTGGAAATAAATATGCTTTCATAAAATATGGGTTTAATTATGCAAATCAACAATTTTGTATGAAACAAAACCATAAAAACATATTATTGTAAAACATTGTTTATAGTACATATATAAAATTACATGCACGACACATTACAACCAGTTAACGTTCACCTTAAATTTCGACATCAAGCTGGTAATAAGTTTTTTAACACTTTGCGTAAGCGTGTTGATGCCTATTTTATTGAAAACAACATAGATAAACACGCAAATGCAACCATGAAATGGAAGTCATTTGTTTTGATTTCAGGTTATGTTGTTCCTTTTCTATTTATGTCATTTCAGCCTGCTACTTATGCTGTTATCTTATTGTGGATAGTGATGGGTTTTGCAAAAGCTGGTATTGGAATGAGTGTGATGCACGATGCCAATCACGGAGCATATTCTCAAAACAAAAGAGTAAATCAATTTTTTGGTCACACCCTAAATATGCTCGGTGGATCTGTATTTAATTGGAAACTGCAACACAATATACTTCACCACACTTACACCAACGTGACCCACGTTGATGAAGACATCACAGATAGATTAGTTTTAAAATTTTCTCCCCACACGAAAGTTAAGTCATTTCATAAATTTCAATGGATATATGTATTTTTCTTTTACGGATTAATCACATTATACTGGGTAGTGCTAAAAGATTTTGTGCAATTGTTCAAGTTTGCAAAAATGGGCGTTAACAACAACTCCAAAGCTGAAAATATTAAATTGCTTATCAAAATTTCCCTAATTAAAGCGGTTTACTTAATAATCATACTAGGACTTCCTGTTTGGGCATGGCATATTCCTTTTAGTACGGTAATTAGTGGATTTCTATTAATGCATTTTACTGCAGGTATTATCCTTTCCACTATATTTCAGTTGGCACATACCGTAGAGCATACAACCCACCCAATGCCAGATGAAAACGGGGTGATTGATAATGAATGGGCCATACACCAAATGGAAACTACCGTAAATTTTGCACGCAAAAATAAACTACTCAGTTGGTACATTGGTGGGTTAAATTATCAGGTTGAACACCATTTGTTCCCAAAAATATCGCATGTGCATTATCCGGCTATTGCCCCGATAGTAAAGCAAACTGCAGAAGAATTTGGTGTGCCATACAATGAAAATGACACATTTACCAAAGCATTGGCATCCCATGTGCGATTACTTAAAAAACTTGGTACAGTTGTACCCAATTTTGAAACCGCAATTGGATAATGATATCTTTTCATCCTAATTTTTAAAATTGCAATAATTTGATAAAAGTGGGTTTTATACTCCCTTGGTTTCTTATTTTCGCAAACATTTTATAATTATTATGCAACACACATCCCTTAGTGAACAAGAAATACAGCGCAGAGAAAAATTAGCCAAACTACATGAAATGGGCATTGACCCCTATCCGGCTGCGTTGTTTCCAACCAATACTTCTGCAAATGATATTCTTACCCATTATGAGCAGGATAAAATTGAATACAAAAATGTAACCATCAGTGGTCGCATCATGAGTGTGCGCGACATGGGAAAGGCTTGTTTTGCGGTATTGCAAGATAGCTCAGGACGCATACAGATATATGTACGCAGAGATGATATCTGCAAAGGTGAAGACAAAAGCTTGTATGATGTGGTGTTTAAAAAACTCATTGATATTGGTGATATCATTGGCGTAAAAGGCTATGTATTTACAACCAAGATGGGAGAAACAACTGTGCATGTAGAGGAACTTACCATTTTATCAAAATCGCTTAAACCCCTACCGATTGTAAAAGAAAAAGATGGAGAACTCTTTGATGAGGTAACAGATGCAGAGTTTCGCTACCGCCAACGATATGTTGATCTAATTGTAAATCCTGTTGTGAAAGATACATTTATCAAACGAACCAAGTTGGTTAATACCATTCGCAATTTTTATAATGACAAAGGTTACCTTGAAGTAGATACACCCGTATTGCAAGCTATTCCGGGAGGTGCAGCTGCTCGTCCGTTTATTACCCACCACAACACTTTGGATATACCTATGTATTTGCGTATTGCCAACGAACTGTATCTCAAGCGGCTGATTGTAGGTGGATTTGACGGGGTGTATGAGTTCTCACGCAATTTCCGCAACGAGGGTATGGACCGCACACACAACCCTGAGTTTACCGTAATGGAACTTTACGTAGCTTACAAGGACTACGATTGGATGATGGACCTGACAGAAGAACTTTTGGAAAAAATTGCCCTCGAGTTGCATGGCAAAACTGAAGTGCAAGTGGGCGACAAAGTGATTGATTTTAAACGTCCCTTCAAACGCATCACCATGTTTGATGCCATCAAAGAACATACAGGAATAGATATTAGCCAAATGGAAGAAGATGGACTTCGTGATGTGTGTAGGCAGCTGCATATAGAAACAGATGCCAAGATGGGAAAAGGCAAATTGATTGATGAAATATTCGGGGCTAAATGTGAGGGCAATTATATACAACCCACATTTATTACGGATTACCCGATTGAGATGAGTCCGCTTACAAAGAAGCACCGCAGCAAACCTGGATTGGTAGAGCGATTTGAATTAATGATAAATGGCAAAGAATTGGCCAATGCCTATTCCGAATTAAATGACCCTATTGATCAGCGCATGCGGTTTGAAGAACAAACCAAATTAATGGAAAGAGGCGATGATGAAGCCATGTTTATTGACCACGACTTTTTGCGTGCGCTTGAGTATGGCATGCCACCCACAGCAGGTATTGGCATTGGTATCGACCGTTTGGTAATGATTATGACCAATCAGCCTTCCATCCAAGATGTGCTCTTCTTCCCTCAAATGAGGCCTGAAGTTGGGGTTAAGCACGAGGAGGCCGAATTCGATGACGCCTCTGAAGAAAAATAACAAAAAAAACATGTCATACAAATGCGGCCAGAGCAAGGGATAGTGCATGAGGAAGGTGCATTCGATGACGCCTCTGAAAAAAACAATCAATAGATTGTCATGCAAATGCGGCCAGAGGCAGCATTCGATGACGCCTCTGAAGAAAAATAACAAAACAGCTAATCATGCAAATGCGGCCAGAAGCCGCTTTCGTTGAATCTGCTGAAGAAAAAATTGATTATTAATATTCATTCACTTTTCTAGAAAAAAGAACCATCGGAGTTGTTTGAGGTATTATTATACCTCTATCTATTGATATAATATATTAATATTAAATTATAATTAAAATTCAAATCCTTGTCATTGTAATGCTTTGATTAAATTACACTTATTTAAATTTTACAAGCTGTTTAACTTACATTAAACAAAACAATATTAAACTTTCGGATAGAAGTGTTTAATTGCTATAAATTATTCACACATGAAAAAAACTATGTTGTGTTTTTTGTTATTGATGAGTGTGTCAATACTAGCACAAGAAACAACCAAACCAAAAGAAAAATACAGAAAAACAATGCCTGTATTTATCGAAATTGGAGCTGGAATCAATAATTCAAAATTTATTGATTTTGCCACATCTCCACTTTACTACAGTGGATTCCTTAGACATGTTTCGGGAAGCTACAAGAAAGAAACAGAAAAACGTGAAGTGTTTTATAACATAGGGTATTCATTTGGTAGTTATTCACTAGAGTATAACTCTCTTGAATTATCCTCTGATCCATTAGCAAACTTTAATATAAGACATACAAGACTTTACCAAATTGATGCTTTTTCTGATGAGAAATGGAATTTAAAAGTGGGAGGTACAATTGATGCACGTGGTTTGGGAAGATTAAACCCTGCACTAATGAATAATCAATTTGGAGCTGATTTATTTGTGAATTTAATGGCTAGCGGTAAAGTATCTAAAGATATATCCAATAGCTCTAACAAAAAATTCTGGTTTGTAAAAGCAAAAGCAAAGGAAAGAAAACTTTCCTATCAACTAGATTTAGGTTTAATTAATAGTACATACCGTAATGGATATATCTACTCAAATAGTCAACCTGTTTATAACCCAAATGCTAGCCTATTCGGAGCTCATGAATTTCTACTATTCTCAGGTTTTAGAATGAGTTCTAGGTTTGATTATGAGCACGCAATATCAAACAATAATACATTAAAGTTTTCATACATTTGGGATGCGATGATGTCGGGTAATAAAGAGAGTGACAGATTCCAATTGGTGAATAATATATTCTTAGTTTCCTTAAACATAAAAATTAGATAATATGAAAAATATAATTTACGCTACACTTATATTATTTACATTAACCTCTTGCGAAAAAGCATTCTTTGATAAGGAAGTAAAATCAAAGTCGCCAACTGAAAACTTTGAATACCTATGGAATGAATGTGATAAGAAATATGCATTCTTTGAATACAAAGGAATAGACTGGAATGAAAGATACAATTATTACAAGAGTAGAATAACTGATGACATGTCGGATGATGCACTATTTAATGAAATGGGTGCAATGTTAAATGATTTAAGAGATGGACATGTAAATCTTGTTTCAAGTTTTAATGTGTCAAACTATCATTTTAATTTTAATGGTATAACCAATATTGACGAAAGGATTGTTAGTGAATTCTATTTAACTAAAGACATGAATTCTACAGGACCTTTCTTACACAATTTTGTTGATAATGGGAACATAGGATATATTAGGTTTAAGGAATTCTCAGGAATTGTTAACGATGACCAATTAGACTATATTTTAAAGAGATATGAAAATACAAAAGGCCTTATATTTGATATCCGACAAAATGGTGGAGGTGCTGTAACTGATATGTGGACTATATTATCTCATTTTGTAACATCAAAAACTTTGGTTTACCAAACCTATACAAAAAGTGGACCTGGTCATAATGAATTTTCGGGACCTGAGAATGCATATGCAGAGCCATCAGATGGTAAAAAGTATACTAAAAAAATTATTCTGTTAACGGACAGAGGTACCTTTAGCTCGGGTTCTCATATGACTTTAGCTATGAGTAACTTGCCACAAGTTATTACAATGGGCGATACTACTGGTGGTGGAATGGGACTGCCTAATGGTGGGCAATTACCTAATGGGTGGACCTATCGTTTCTCAGTAACAAGTACAAGAGATCTTGATGGAACAAATGGGGAAAATGGAATTCCTCCGGATATGATACAATTCATAAACAAATCTGATGCAAATAAGGATGCAGTTATTGAAGCTGCCATTACAGAAATCAATAAATAGATTCATATATTAATACGCAATAGTATTTAAATAACTTAGTCTTATTATGAGAAATTTCCTTTTATATATTTTATTTCAATTATGCGCAATTGGACTTTTTGCACAAATAATTGAACCATCTACTGTAAAAGGAAATAATCCCAACGACATAAAGTGGAGGTTTTATGATACCAAAGCACTAAAGATAATTTTCCCTGTTGGAAATGAAAAAGAAGCTATCCGTATAGCCAATATCATCAACTACATAAGTGATAGTGCGGCAATTACAGTTGGTGAAAGACGAAAGCATCTAACCATGCTGGTTCAAACAAATCAAGTGATTTCCAACGGTTATGTTTCACTTATGCCTTACAGAAGTGAGCTCTATGCAACCGGGTTACAAAATTTAAACTGGCTGGGTTCAATTAGT